>JAGBHJ010000175.1 GCA_017935525.1 Clostridia bacterium
GGTAGAATCCCAGCCTTCCAAGCTGGTCGTGTGGGTTCGACTCCCATCACCCGCTCCAGAAAAAAGCACACATTTTTTTATTGGAGCGGGTGATGGGAATCGAACCCACACGACCAGCTTGGAAGGCTGGGATTCTGCCTTTGAACTACACCCGCATGCCTTGATTTGTGTTATCCCCTCAAGACTGTTATATTATACAACAGTTTTTGATTTTTGTCAATACCCAAATTCAAGTTTTTTGAAATTTGATTGACAGGACAACCTCAATATAAGCTGACCAAGGGTCGAAACAGCACGTTCAAACCACTCACGATGCGTATTATATCACTAAGTTGGATTTTTGTCAATGGGTATTTTCACATTTTTTCAAAATACTTTTGCAGATCGCCCTTTTTCCTCAAAAATCAAAATATTGTTGACAAATGGGGTAATTAGTAGTACAATAACACAAAATATGTTTTTGGGTGATAAATTGAGTATTCTTTCGTTAAAATACAAACCTCATTATTTATACAGCAATAACGACCTCAAAAGGTTGATCGTGCCCCTTATTTTGGAGCAAGCTCTTGCCATTACCGTTGGCATGGCAGACTCCATGATGATCTCCTCCGCAGGTGACAGCGCAGTTGCAGGCGTTACTCTGGTGGATATGCTCAACGTGCTGATGATCAGTATACTCTCCGCAGTTGCCACAGGCGGCGCGGTGGTGGTGGGGCAAAATCTGGGTGCCAAAAACCGCGATGGAGCCTGCAACGCTGCCCGTCAGCTTATGTTTTCCGTCTCCGTATTCAGCATAGGCATCACCGCCATAGTGCTGGGCTTCCGCCAAGGACTTCTGAAGCTGTTTTTTTGGCAGCATAGAGCCGGACGTACATAGTGCGGCACTTACGTACCTTACTATTTCTGCGTTTTCATTCCCGTTTTTAGGTATTTACAACTCCTGCGCGGCGCTTTTCCGCAACATGGGCAAAACAAACGTCACGTTTGTGGTTTCCATTATCGGTAACGCTATCAACGTTGTGGGCAATGCCGTATGTATCTTTGTATTCAAGATGGGCGTTGCAGGCGTTGCTCTGCCGACGCTTATCTCCCGTGCGGTAATGGCAGTCATACTCTTTGTAATACTGCTTAAGCCAACCCACGAGGTAAACCTCTGCGGCAAGGGCTTTCGCCCCGATCTCTCCGTCATCAAAAAGATACTGTACATTGGTATCCCCGGCGGGATCGAAAACGGCATTTTCCAGCTGGGCAGAGTGCTGGTTATCAGCATCATTTCGGAGTACGGCACTACACAGACTGCCGCAATGGGTGTTTCCAACACATTTGGCGGACTTGGATGCATAATGGGGCAAGCCATGAACCTTGCCATGATAGCCGTTATAGGCAAATGCGTAGGCGCCGAGGACAAGGACCAGATCCGCTACTACCTCAAAAAGCTGATGATAATAACCTACGTTGGTATGATCATCACAAACACTCTTATTCTCGCCTTATTAGGTCCCCTGCTCTCTGTCTATCAGCTGACGCCCGAGGCTACGCAGCTTGCCGCAAAGCTTATATGGATACACGACGGCATTGCAATGCTACTGTGGCCCATGTCTTTTACAATGCCCAATATGCTCCGAGCCGCAAACGACGTAAAATTCGCAATGCTTATCTCCATATTCTCAATGTTTGTCTTCCGCATAGGCTTCAGCCATATTCTGGGAACAATTCTTGATATGGGCGTTGTAGGCGTTCAGCTGGCAATGATAGTTGACTGGATATTCAGAATAATTCTTTTTACCGCAAGGTATTGCTCGGGAGCATGGGAGCGTACCATGTACGTATTAAAATGACGTTTTACAGCATATACCAATCCCCTCTTGGTAACATCACGCTGACAAGCGACGGTATCGCTCTTACGGGGCTGTATTTTGAGGGAGAAACAGACACAAGCAGTATTGTTCCAAAGGCTCTTGACGTGTTTTGTGACGTCAAGACATGGCTGGACGGCTACTTTGTCGGTAAGGATCTTCCAATCACGTTTCCCATAAAATTTGCTGTGGGAACACCCTTTGCCATTACTGTGTGGGAGCTTCTGAGGGAGATACCCTACGGCAAGACTATCTCCTACAAGGAGCTGGCAAACAAGGTAGCCTGCAAAATGGGTGTTGAGAGAATGTCCGCCCAGGCGGTGGGTAATGCCGTGGGCAAGAACCCAATTTCAATAATAGTCCCCTGTCACAGAGTTATAGGGTCAAACGGCAAGCTTGTGGGATACAGAGGCGGACTTGACAAAAAGGAATATCTGCTCCGTTTGGAGCAAAATATACAAAAAGAGGTAACAATATGAACAGAAAAAAGCTTTGGGATAATGGAACGCCCAATTTTGAGCCTTCATTTGATCAGAATGAGCCTTCCCTCCTCCCGTTTATTGCAGAAGCAAAGACAGATGATAACGGTAACCCTACTAAGACGGGCTGTGTTATAGTTTGCCCGGGTGGTGCGTACTACGGTCACGCAAGCTACGAGGGTGACCCCGTTTCCGAGTACATCAGAGATCACGGCATTTCCGCATTTACCTTGGAATACCGCTATTATCCATACGATTACGTTGCTATCCACGCTGATATCAACCGTGCGGTAAGATGGGTGCGTTACCACGCAGAGGAATACAATATCGACCCTGACAAGATCGCAGTTATGGGCTTTTCCGCAGGCGGCCACCTTGCGTGCGCAGGTGCAACGGTATTTGATTACGGCGTTGAAACAGGCGACGAGATCGACAAGCTCTCCTGCAGACCCGATGCGGCGATCCTCTGCTACCCCGTTGTATCCATGAAGCGCGCCGTTACTCACGAGGACACAAGATTTGTGTTTATCGGCAGATACGAAGAAGAATTTAAGGAGGGAACCCTTGTGCCCAAATTCTCCGGCGAAGAAGCAGTAAAGGAAGATACTCCGCCCATGTTTATATGGCACACAGCGGCAGATTCCGCAGTAAAGGTGGAGAATTCCCTTTTCCTTGCAACATCCCTTGCAAAATACAAGATACCCTTTGAGCTCCACGTATTCCCCGAGGGTGAGCACGGATTAAACCTCGCCCTTGATTTTGACGGCGGCGCAAAGGCGTGGGCACCTCTTATGATCGATTGGTTAAAGAGGATGGATTATTGATAAATCGAAAGAGAGAGTGATGAGTAACACTCTCTCTTTTTCTGCATTTATCCGTCTATTCTCGTTTTGTCCGCCGCCTCGCTGACTCTCGCCTTTTGGTCATTTGCCCTTGCATAACGAGTGTTAAGCAAAACCGCCTTTGACACGTCAACAATTCCCTCAAAGCCAAGAGAGAGAATGTACCCCAGCGCCTTTATCCATGCGGTAAAATTGCCGTAGAACTCGTTCATCTTGCCAACTGACTTTGGTCTGTTGTAGTCAAAATAATACTGCTCAAGCTCGTCCATTTCCACCACAGGCGTAGGAATGTAATCCGCAAGGCAATTTCCAACGCCGAGAACATACGCGCTGTCGCCGCCCTTTACGTCGCTTATGGAGAACAGCTCTGTCAAACCAAAGTATATCGCATCAAAACCCACGTCGCCGGGGCGTGTAATGCCTATGTATCCCTTCATGTCGCTTACGTCTGCGGCACAAAGGCCTCCAACACCGTGGATAGCGTCAACGATCTCACCTATCTCACCGTTAAACCTGCCGTCAAGACCGGGGTTTCTCACAAAAAGCAAAGCAACATCGTTATCAGCCGCCGCCCTTACGCCGTCAAGTGTTATTTCTACCCTCTTGACAGTAAAGCCTGCAGCCTCAACTGCCTTTGCTATGCAAGGACAAGCCTTTGCTCCAATAAGGACCGTGCTTCTCTTTTCCTTTTTGTCGGCATAATACGCCTTTGTCATCAAAAGCACGGCATCAAGAGTCTGCTTTGCTCTCACCGCACCCATGCTGACATCTTCCATACCCAGCATATCGCTGAGCATATGCCTCAGCGTAAACAAAAGCTCAAAAGCACCCTGACCTGCGTCCGCCAACTGATAGGGGTGAATGCCCGTCAAGCCGTCAAGCCTTGCAGACTCATCAATGATGGACTGAACGTAGACCTCGCCGTTGGTCATGCTATTGCCATTTTTAGTTGCAAGTCCAACAAAATGCTCCGCAACGTCAAGCTCGTTAAGGCAAGGCGCCCTATAAGCCTCTCCCCTCATAAGGTCGTGGGGAATGCTGTCAATGGTATATTCATCAATGGCAGTCTGCGGCAATGTATATCCCTTTCTGCCGCAAGCGCCCTTTTCAAATATGCTCTTTATCATATGGAACGTGACGCCTCCTTTACAAACAATTCAACCTCGTCGGCAGACCGCTTTTCCGTCACCGCAACAAGCCATGCATTGCCATACTCGGGGTATTCGTTCTTTAATGCAGGACCGCCGATCATACCGTAATCAAGCATTCTGTTGTTAATGTCATTGACGTTCTTCTTTGTAGCCTTTACCGCAAATTCGCGGAAGAATGGCTTGTTGAACACCGCCTTGAATGCAGATGAAGCAGTAAGCTTTTCATAAGTATAGTAAGCATTAGAGTAGCAGGTCTTGGCAACCTGAGCAATGCCATCGCCCATAAATGCAAGGTAGACCGCCGCTGCATACACGCTTACAAAATTAGTCTTACAAACACACTTCTTACCCATGCAATAGCCGTCATCACACTTTGTCACAATGCCCTCAAGCACTTCCTTGCGAGCATCGCTTGCCATAAACGCAAAGCCGGGAGTACCAAAGGAAAGTGTACCGCCAAGGGGCTGTCCGCTGCCCAATGCGTAGTCTGCATAGTATTCGCCGGGAGTCTTAAGTATTGCCATGGAAATGGGGTCAACCACCGCCGCAAGCCTTGCGCCACTTTCATGCGCCAAGCTTGAGTAAAGCGTCATATCCTCAATAATACCAAAGTAGTTTGGGTTCTGGGCAACTACCAAAGCAGTATCGCCATCCAGCACCTTTGCAAGCTCGTCCTTTGATGTAGTGCCGTCGGAGCACTCTGCCTGGCAAAGCTCCGCACCGCAAGCATCACAAATAAACTTGAGGGCCTTTTTGTACTCGGGATTTACAGACCTCAAAACTACCACCCTCTTTTTGCCCTCCGCAACAGCATCTCCTACAACAACGTCAAGGGCATCCGCAATGCTTGCATAGGAAAGGTCAACGTTTTCCATGCCGCAAAGGTTGCTGATATATTTCTGACATTCGTGGATCACCTGCAGAGCGCCATTGTTTGCCGCCACGTTGCCGTCGCCGTTCATCACCGTGCCGATGTTGGCAGTCAGTCTGTTAACGATGGAGGGCACAAAATGGTCGTACATTCCGGCACCCAAAAAGCACACCGCATCCGATGCAGAAATATTTCTGCCTGCCAAGTTCTGCATTACCTTTTTAAGGTCGTATTCGCTGAGCGCTTCGGGCAGAGTAAACGGCTCCTTGATCCTTGCCTCTACGGGAACGTCGCAGAAAAGCTCATCCTGCTTTTTCAAGCCCAGAGCATCCAGCATTTCCCTCTGCTGTTGATCCGTATTTGTAATAAATCTGTTCATTTTTTCTCCTTATTCAAAATAGCGGAAATCACGTTTTTCGCAATTTCCGCATTCTGTCTTATCAGCCGTAAATTCTCTTACGGAACCAAGCCATCTGTACCTCGTAATTACCCTCAGATACGCTGTAATCCTTGTTGGAGTGCCACGTATATACGGGAGGATTGTAGTTGGGGTAGGATGAGTGATTCAAGCTGTTGATATCATCCTTAAACTCCAGCATCTTAAGTCCCACCGTCCACATTGTATCAAGACCCATATCAGTCTTGATGTACTGTGAGCAATCAACAAAGAGTGTGTACAGTTCAGACAAGGATGCACTGGACACCTTGTTTGCAAGCGCCTGGAGCACCTTACCCTGACGGAGGTTTCTGTATCTGTCGTTATCGATCTTTCTGATTCGCATGTACGCCAGAGCCTGTGAGCCGTTAAGGTGGTAAACGCCTGCTTCCTTTCTTGTGTAGAATACCTTTTCCGTTTCAGCCGCAGAAAGCTTTATATCCACACCGCCAAGGATATTGATAATCTTTTCAACACCTGTAAAGTTTACTACTGCAAAATTATCAATGTCGATAGTAAAATAATTTTCGATAGTATTGATAGCAGCGTTTACACCACCCCATGAGAAAGCGTGAGTAAGCTTTGTTCTTGCACCCACAACGCCCTTTGCATTTACGTAGGGCACCTGAAGATCTCTCATGAATGACGTAAGAGTCATCGTGTTGTTTCTCGTATTGATAGAAAGGAGCATCATTGTGTCCGATCTGCCGGAGAACACGTTAGCATGTGCATCCACACCAAACAGCATTATATTGATGATATCATCCTCCAAAACAGGATCCAGGCTTACCGTAGGTCCGGGTGTTGCCACGGGCTTTTTGGTAGGCGTGGGAGACGGTGTAGGCGTAGGCGTAGGTGTGTGCGTAGGTGTGGGTGTGGGTGTGGGCGTAGGTGTAGGTGTTGCAGTAGGTACAACCGTAGGCGTGGGAGTGGGTGTAGGCGTAGGTGTAGGTGTTGGCTTTGATACCTCCACTATATTCTCATCCGCCGTTACAACAAATGCGCCCAAGGATCTTCTTGTCATCACGTACACGTCGCCATCAAGAGTGTACTCAACCTCAACAACGCTCTGTCCAACTATCTCATAAAGCTCTCCCTCAAAGTCGCCCTTCAGTATCAGCTTTAATATTACGTCGCTTTCAAATTCCCTTTGTGTCAGCACCTCTTCGCCAACGATCATACCAACCTCTACCACAACAAATTCTCCGTCTGTAAGTGAATCTATATAGTGGTACAGCTCAGTAAAGGAGCTCTTATCTGACGCAGTAGATGACTGCTCAAAGGTATAAAGCATTCCGTCCACGGCGTTGCCGTCTGCAAAGACAATGGAGGAATCCGGTCTGGGAGTAGCGGTGGTCATCTGGGATGCATCCACAGTTGCGCTGGGATCCGTAAAGATGGGATCGTCCCCTCCTGTTATATAATTACCGATCAGATCGGCAAAATGCCATATTATACCGCCAATTATTGCCACCAGCACTGCCGCAATGGTAATGCCGATGACAGCCTTTTTGGACATAGGCTTTTTTTCTTTCTTTTCATTAGACATTTATACTAACCTCTTTCCTTTTCAATCCCAAGCCTTGCTCTTTTCCTTTACCTGGAGTATGGGCACCACAATGATCATTGTGGAATTTCCCTTTACTACGTTTGTGGGATCGTCACTATGCTTTACCTCAATATCCATCTGCTTGCTGTCTACCTCAAAGTACTTTTCCAGTATAGCGGCAAACTCTCTGGTTACGGAGTCAATTACCTTTTCGGGCACCATTGAACGCTCGCTGGTAAGGATTACCTTGAGCCTGTTCTTTGCAGTTGATGCGGAGCTGCTCTTAAAAAAATTAAACATGATATTATATATTATTTTGCGGAACGAATAATTCCGTTTTCCTTTCTCTTAGTTCTTAGAAAACACCTTTTTGATCTTGCCAAACAATCCCTTTGGCTCCTCCTCTATCTCCATGCCGCAAAGCTTTCTTGCGATCTGATCGTAAGCCTTGCCCGCCTTTGAGTGAGAATTCGTTACCGCAGGCTCGCCCTTATTGGAAGCCTCAATAATACAATTATCCTCGGGAATTGAGCCCAAAAGCTTGATTCCCAAAAGCTCTCTTGTATCCTCGATGTCAAGCATATCGTTCTTCTTGATCATTTCGGGTCTTGTACGGTTTACCACCAGCACGGGATCCTCAATACCCTCTGCATAAAGCAGACCGATTATTCTGTCAGCGTCCCTTATGGATGAAACCTCGGGGATGGCAACAACGATCGCCTTTTCTGCACCCGCAACGGAATTCTTGAAGCCCTGCTCAATGCCTGCGGGGCAGTCAATAATTACAAAGTCGTACTTTTCCTTCAGCTCCTTGCAAAGCTCCTTCATCTGCTCCGGCGTTACGGCGTTCTTATCCCTTGTCTGTGCCGCGGGCATTATGTAAAGCTCCTCAAAACGCTTATCCTTAATAAGTGCCTGGTTAAGTCTGCACTTCTTTTCAACGTAATCTACCAGATCGTAAACGATCCTGTTTTCCAGACCCATTACAAGGTCAAGATTTCTTAAACCGATATCACCGTCCACCAGAACTACGCTCTTGCCCAGCTGAGCCAACGCCGTACCGATATTGGCCGTGGTGGTAGTCTTACCAACGCCGCCCTTACCGGACGTTACTACTATAACCTCTCCCATTTATATATCCTCCAAAAATATTTTACTGTTTTATCTGTCCACCGCCGACTCAACGCTGATAAACTCGCCCGTGATCCTTGCGATCTCCGGCTTAAGCTGCAGCTTTGGCTTTGAGTCAGGGGATTTTGCAATAATATGCGCTATTCTGATCTGCAACGGAACCATGCAAAGCGCATATATGTACGCATTTACGTCGCCGTTACAGCCTGCATGGGCAGTACCTCTCAACGTGCCCA
>JAGBHJ010000023.1 GCA_017935525.1 Clostridia bacterium
TCGGGGCTTTTATGATATAATATGATCAATGGATGAACTTGAATTTGTAAGCGAGGTAATAAAAATGACCCCCCATAGGAAGAAAATGATTGCACCAATTGTGGTTTCGGTCATCATGATACTCTATTACGTTGTTTACTTTGGGTTTTTAATCACACTGCTTCCGGGTATATGGAAGTATGTTTTGGGTATCATTCCTTTTGCATTTTCAGTGTTAATGCTCAAGGTTTGCATAGAAAGAATTAACGAGATAAGGAAAGGTGAAGAAGATGATATTAGTAAATACTGATTACATCAGCGGCAGAGAATTAGAAACGTTATCTCTCGTAAAAGGAAGTACAATTCAGTCTAAGCACATCGGAAAGGATATTGCACAGAGCTTTAAAACCTTAGTGGGCGGAGAACTGAAATCATACAATGAGATGATGAACGAAGCAAGAGCACTTGCTACAAAAAGAATGGTTGAAGAAGCCGAATCACTTGGAGCCGATGCTGTTGTGAATATTCGTTATGCATCCTCTGCCGTTATGCAGGGAGCTGCAGAGGTTATTGTATATGGCACTGCTGTCAAATTTATTGACAAGTAAGCAAATTCCAATTTTTCGAGTAGAACAGCGTTGAATGTTGGCGGGATCTTGGTGCAGATTGGGTACAACACTTTATGAAGCGATACTCACGATATCAAACGGTATTGCTAAAACTCAACGAGATAATTACATTATTTCATACAGAAACGCTCTGCGATGGCAGGGTGTTTTATGTTTGTGGGAGGGGAGACCCCTCCTCTACGGTGCGGGGTGTTTTGGTTTTGTAGGGGAGGCGTTTTGCCTTCCGTTTGTCTGCCAATATGCTTGAATTCAACGACGAGAATTAGTAAAAGAGAAAAGTAACAACCCAAAAATGCATAAGTAACACCCATTTTGCTGTTTTTGTGCTATAATTATCTCATCTAAAACCACGGAGGTGAGTATATGGAGCTGAAAGAAAAACTAAAAAAGCAAGGGATGAGAAGAAACTCTCTCAGCAGGCACTTGCTGATGCCATATTCGTCAGCAGGAGTGCAGTTGCAAAGTGGGAGGCGGGGCTGGGCGTGCCGTGTGCTGAATCTATGGAAGCATTGGAGGATTTTTTCGGCGTGGAAAAGGGTTATTTTTTGACGGACAAGCCCGATGAGGTAATTGTTAAAAAGAACAAAAGGGTGAGAAAGACCTCGGTCATCTGCGGAGTGCTGACAGGTGCTGCTGTTGCGGCGCTACTTGTTGTGGTGTTTGTGTACGACATATTCGGCTTTAATAAGGGTGCGATCGTTGAAAGATTGTATTCCTACAATAAAGAAATAACATCCCCAAGTGGAGAAATATTTGTGGATCCTTGCTCGCTGTATTTACATACGGATGGGACTTTTTTCTATATGCCCGGCTATTTGAGCAGCTTTGTCATGGATGGGGAATGGAAAAAGGAAAATGATGCGATAATTCTTACCGATACAACAAGAAGTGAGAATTACGTCTTGCGGATAAAGGGAAATTCACTGGTTTATGACGAAGCAAGCTCCGACCGCCCGTTGTACGGAGTAAAGGATGGAACAACTTTTGCCTTTATAAAGAATATATGCGAGAATGAATAAATGATCAACCCCCGACGTCCAAACCGGCGTCGGGGGCATTGTTACTTGTGGAATTGTGGAGCGTACTACTCCGCTTGATTTGGGTAATGTTCCTTGTAGGTCTCCTCGATAGCAAAGGCACCTTGTCCTAATTTGTTGGGGAAATAGATCGGGTAAATGGAACAACTGTATTTTTTGTTGTCCTTGCCGACGTATGTGATGATGTGGCTGCCAAAGGCTTTGCTGTACGTAACGTCTTCCACAACCAGCTGCATTTCCGGGAAATGCTTTTCTGCGTATCTTGCTCCGTTTATGCGGGCAATGTAATTGGTGATGGGGGTCAGCGTCCAGACTATTATCAAGGACAGCACGATCGCAACGATGTAAAATGGTTTTTTGCTCATATAAAACACCTCCGTTTTGTTTTTGTACTTGTATTGTATCACATCACACGGATAATGTCAATAGGTTTTTGGATATTTTTTTGTAAATTTGTGCTGTGTGTACCGCTTGACATTATTGCTCCGTTGGTGTATAATACCAAAACAAGGAGAAGATAACAATGATGATACAAACGGAAAGATTGATCATACGCTTTGTCACGGAGGATGACTGGCAAAGCGCAAAGAGAATATGGCAAAGCGTTGCGGAGTCGGACTTTGCGCAATACGATATGCCCCACAGTACGGATGACGATGACGTGCGCAGGAGGATAGCTCGCTGGGCGGCGGTAAAAGGCGGCAGAGAGCATATGTTTTTTGCGGTGTGCCTCGGGGATGACATGATAGGCTACGTGGCGTTTAATATCCGCGACGGCGGCAGGTACGAGGTGGGATATTGCTTCCGCTGTGACTGCCACGGCAAGGGCTATGCGGCGGAGAGCCTCAAAGCCCTGCTGGAATATATGAGAGAGCTCGGTGCGACGGGGATATATGCAGGCACTGCCCTTGAAAATAAGCCCTCGGTGGCGTTGCTGACAAGGCTGGGATTTGAGCTGAAAGAAACGGAGAAGGTGTCCTTTTATAAGGATGAGGACGGTAACGACATCGTGTTTGACGGCGGAATATTTGAGCTTGTGTGGGGAGAGCGGACCAAGGAGTAAAAGTTCCTTTGTTGCTGACAAAACCCCTTGACATATCCCAATTAAAATGCTATAATAGATCTATATGGGCTGTTTGTAAGCTCGATGACAGATGCAAAAGAGGAGAAAATATGGGAAAGTACGTATTTAAGGTTTTTGGGTCCCACTTGATAGCGGTGCTGATAGTGGTGTTTATGACTCCGTTGCTGTTTTTTGTAAAGGACAGTCAGCTGTATCAGACGGCAATATCCGTGGTGCTTATCGCTTTTTATTGGGTGGTAATGTGCCTTGCGCTGGAAAAGAGCGCATCAAACGACATCAAGACAGGTCAGTACAGCCTGTGGAAGCCGGCCACGGCGGCAACTGTGCTGAACGTGGTAAATATGCTGCTCATAATGCTGGATATTGCAATGACGTCCACGGTGGGTGTGCACGACGAAATGGCGCTGTACGTGTTCAGATATTTTAACGCAGGGTATGCGGGCTTTTTGATGAATAACGGCGATGCTGTGTGGATGAGATTTATGGTGGTGGTGCTGACGTACGGTGTTGTATTTTTGGCGTACATCAGAGCAGGAATGATGAAGAAAAAGAACGACCGCTTCCTTGAACAGTTAAAAAAGGATATGGATGGCGTGCCGAGGGCGGTGGACCTGCCTCCGGAGGAATAAAAAACAGAGCACTTATGAAGGCGTGCAAAATTAGCGGTAAAATGAATTTAGCCACCACGATTTTCGTGGTGGCTTTTTGATATGCGGAAAGCAAAGAA
>JAGBHJ010000176.1 GCA_017935525.1 Clostridia bacterium
CCCCCACCCCTACCGACGGTTTGACTATATCAGAGAGTATTCTTTTTCTGTCTTTAATGCATATTGTGACAAAATAGGCACCTGCAGAGCTATAATCATATTGCTTGATTCGCAAATCTTTCCGTTTCGGCAAATCGTTTTCTTTATCCATTTTCATCACCGCCCATTATAACAAATCCTCTTCCAAAGCTTTCGTTCCCATCAATTCTCCACACAGAATGCAAGTCTATTTTTACAGCCATTGTATAAACGCCGTTTTGTCCGTACTGTTATACCCTGCATTTTTATAAAAATCCAGAGTCTTTTGCTCCTTTGAGCCAGTCAGAAGCATCATTTTATAGCATCCTGCAGCCTCTGCTATCCCTTTTGCATAGTCCAGCACGCGGGTTGCGTAGCCACGACCTCGGTAGTCAGCATGGGTCACCACGTTTTCCACAAAAGCATATGGGCGCACTCCCCTTGTCAGATTTGGTATTACAACACATACGCAGGATGACACGATAACGCCGTCAACCTCGCACACTATAACGTGATGGTTTTTGTCGTTAATGATGCTGTCCCACGCTTGCGCCAATTGCTCCGACATTTGCGGCACGGAGCTTTCGTGCAGATGGAGGTACAGCTCCAAAAGCTGCTCCAGCTCGTTTTCCTGTATTTCTCTTACCATTTTACCCCGCCAAAAATGCAACTATCCTTGCCACGTGGCCCTCACTCTTGGGGTCGTTGTCCGCACTGACGGTTATTTCCACCGTGTGCTTGCCAAACTCCAGCCCATCCGCTACCAAAGAGAATGCATCCCTGTCAAAGCTGAGGGCATAGCTGTCCCAAAACGAGATATTGTACGTGTCCTTGCCGTCTATAACAGCAGTAGCCCTGCCGCCGTCCTTTTCTATTCTTGTGTAGAGTCCGCAGGCGGTGCCCTCAAATTCAAAGCAGAGCCTTGCGCCTGCCTCATCGGTATGAAGATATTTGTAGCCATTGCCAACCGTGCGGTGGGACAGTCGCCAGCCCTCCGGCACGTTATCCTCGCCAAAAAGTGACATCACGGGGCAAAGCTCCGTACCGGTAACGGGCTTTTGAGGCACGTCAAAGCCAAAGTCCATGCCGTCTATTGCAGTCATCACCGCGTCCGCATAAACCTTGTATCCGTCGTCATTGGGATGGACCGCATCCGTAAGGAAGAACGTTTTATCCCCGCCGTAGCCCTGTATCATTTCATACAGCGCCTTACCCATATACACCACGGGAGCGCCGTACGCCTCTGCAATGCGGGTATGCTCCACCACCGTTGGGTGCATTTTCTCCCTTGTGGCATCACACCAAAGCTCGTCGCTGTACGCCTCCAGCAGCACTATGGGGAGCTTGGGGTCGTACCGTCTTGCCGCGCGGAGAATGCCCTCAACGTATTTGTACATGGAGGTGTTTCCGCCGTCGTTTACGGCAAATTCCACAAAAAGCATATCGGGCTTTTTGTCCAGCACGTCCGCCTTAAAGCGGAACAAGCCAAAGGCTGACGGTGTGCCGCCAATGCCTGCATTTATCTCTGTAAATTCCGTATTCGGGTAGCGCTTGTTTAAGTACGCCGTCACGCGGGAGGTATATCTGTTGTCCCTTTTGGACGCACCTGCCCCCTGGGTCAATGATCCGCCGATAAACGCAACTCGGAATTCCCTTTTCTCTGCCAGAATATCACAAAGCTTCATGACATTAACCCATGTTCTCCGGCAAAAGCTTGCCTGCCAGAATATGGAAGTGCAGATGCTTTACGGACTGTCTGCCGTTTGTGCCGTGATTTGTGATTATTCTGTAACCATCCTCGGAAATACCCTCCTGCTTTGCTATCTTGGGAATGGTTGTAAAAATGTGAGCGATAACGTCAGCATTTTCCTCCGTGATGCAGTCCGCAGAGCAGATATGCACCTTGGGGATGACCAAAAGATGCACGGGCGCCATGGGAGCAATATCTCTGAAGCAGAGGATCTTGTCATCCTCATAGACCTTATTTGACGGGATATCCCCCGCAATTATCTTACAAAAAATACAATCGTTCATATAACTTCTCCTTTTTTGAGGGTTTACCTCTTTTGATGATTTTAACACAATGGGGTAAAAAAGTCAAGGGGGAAATAACAAAAGACGGAGAACGGCTACCTGCCACAAAGCAGGTAGCCGAACGATGTTTGCCCTTGCAGGCAAGTGATGTCGGCTTCGCCTAATGATGTAACCTTTGGTAATGATGTTACACCTTGCGGCGTAGTGGGTAAACATCACATCACTGCGACCGGCGGGAGCAACATCATTATGAACGAAGCGAATAACATCACTTTTGCGTAAGCAAAAACATCACTTCTTTACAACCGAAAGCAAAATGTGGTATAATAATCACATCTAATGTACAAACTCCGTTTGTTTTGATGTGATTATTGAACCAACTGAGGTAGAAATGCGGATTACGCATTTCATTATGGTATAATAATTACATTATGGAATGAAGCTTCGCTTCTTCTGATGTAATTATTGAACCAATTGAGGTAGAAATGCGGATAGCGCATTTCATTATGGTATAATA
>JAGBHJ010000177.1 GCA_017935525.1 Clostridia bacterium
GTTGTTACCGTAACGCCCCATGGTAAGGTGGATGCAGTTGGCAAATGCCTGGGCAGAGCAAAGGCGATGAAGTTTATCGTTGACGGCATAATGGAAAGTCGTGTGGACGAAAGCTTCCCTGTATATTCCCTCTATTCCTACGGCGAGGAAAATTGCGGGGAGCTGGAGAAAAAGCTTGCGGCGGCAGGAGTTGACATCATGGACAGACTGCAGGTGGGCTCTACAATAGGAGCACACGTTGGCGGTGGCGTTTTTGGTGTGGTATGGATCGAAAAGGCATAAAACGTTTTGTTCAAATAATATATCGCAAATACAAACACTAACAAAAAACAAACAAAACGCTTTTGACGGAGCAGATGGAGTCAGAAATGGGCTGACTTTATCTGCTTCTTTTTTTTATTGACAAACGTTGCCTCTTTTGATATAATTACAAAAAGGAGAACGAAATATGACGGACTACAATTTTCTTAACAACAGCCTTTGTGCATTGACTGACGGAATTCCTCATTCCATTGCCAACCTTGCCAATGCGGCGGCACTTTTGTATGACGTGCTGGATGACGTCAACTGGGCGGGGTTTTATATTATGAAGGACGGAAAGCTTGTGCTGGGTCCCTTTTGCGGTAAGCCTGCGTGCATAGAGATAGCCGTTGGCAAGGGCGTTTGCGGTACTGCGGTGGAAAGAGGACAGACCGTGCTTGTGGAGGACGTGCACAAATTCCCGGGGCATATTGCTTGTGACGGCGCATCAAACTCGGAGATAGTGGTGCCCATATGGCAAAACGGCAGAGTTGCAGGGGTGCTGGATATAGATAGCCCCGTGTTTGGCAGGTTTGACAGTAACGACAAGACGGGTCTTGAGGCCTTTGTTAAGATATTGGAAAGAAACGTTGATTTAGATAATTTATAAAGAGGTATATTATGGCAGACAAAAAAGTTGGTAACAGAGGCGCCACCCAAAGGACGCCCTCCTACGCACAGTATTTTTCTTGGATAAACAACACCAATGAGGGCTCAACAGAAGCGCACACTCTCATCAATCTGGAATATTTTAAGTGGTTGAAGGATGAGTACGGAATGCAGCTGGATATTTATGCTTGGGATGCAGGCAATCTTGACGGCGCAGGCAGAACTTACCAGTTCCTTGACGGAGAAAAGATAAAGGAGCAGTACCCCAACGGTTATGCCCCCATTGCAAAGGCGGCGGCGGATATGGGCACGAGACTTGGTGTATGGTGCGGTCCTGATGGCTTTGGTGACACGGAGGAAAGCGCAAAAAAGAGATTTGATCAGATGGTCTCTCTGTGCAAGGAACACAATTTTGCGCTGTTCAAGCTGGATGGCGTGTGCGGTGATCTGCGCCCCGAAAGACGCAAGACCTTTGTGGAAATGGTAAAGGAGTGCAGAAAATATTCTCCCGACCTTGTTATCCTCAACCACAGACTTGAGCTTGGACAGGGCAATAATTACGTTACCACGGAGCTTTGGAACGGCGCGGAGACATATACAGACGTCCATTCCTCTAACGGATGCACGGCGCCCCACCACAGAGCGTATCTGTTCAGCAGAGGCTTGACGGATGATCTGGACAGGCTGATGGAGGATCACGGTGTTTGTATTTCTTCCTGCATTGATTTTTTTGAGGATGAGCTGATATACCAGGCGTTCGGAAGGTCCCTTATTATTGCCCCTGAGGTGTACGGCAATCCATGGCTTATGAATGATGCCGAGCAGGGCCACATGGCGCATATTTACAACCTCCACAGACGGCTTCGTGACGTGCTTGTGGACGGAATCGTGTTGCCAAAGGAAAAATACGGCGCTTATGCCGTGGCAAGAGGCTCTGACGACGTGAGGGTTCTGAACTTTGGCAATGCTACATGGGCTCCCGTCAAGGTGGAGATATCTCTTAATGAGGAAATAGGACTTTGCCCCTGCGGTAAGGTGAGAGTGATCTCCCACCATCCCTACGAAAAGGTTGTTGGCGATTTTGAATACGGGGACAAGGTTACCGTAGAGGTGCTTCCGTTCAGGGCGGCGCTTTATGAGATATGCTCCGTTGACAAGGCTCCCGATATGCCCACGGGATGCGAATACATCGTTCTGCATGAGAATGAACAGGGAAGACCCGACAGAATTAAGGTGGTAAAAAACGGTGAATTTGACAACACCTTCCCCGTGATACAAAAACTCGGTACGGCTGTGGACTGCAACGTCCCACACAACGCCCAAATGCTGTACGAAACCGCTATGTTTGCCGCAGATACAGATTCCTTGGAAACACGTGCGGTAAGAAGATCCGGCAAGACTGCCATTCCACAGGTGCAGGCGGCAAGGGATGCGTTCTTTGGGCAGAAGACCTTTATGCTTAGAGGCTGTGACCAACGCTATATGTTTGACGGAAACAAGGATACGTTCTACGATGGCAGAGCAACGGAGCCCATATACGGTCACCCCAGAGTAAACGAAAGATGCTTGAGAATAGATCTTGGCGATGTATATGATGCTGATACGCTGGAGATAGAATTCTTTAATACTGAAAACGAGGTCCACGAGTGCGGACACCAGGATGCTCCCATTGACTTTGAGTATTCCACCGATCTGGAAAGCTGGACTGCGGAAAAGCTGATAGAAACAAGGGTAACAAACCCCAACGAGGTGATGGAGTGCGTAAAGGACGTTATCCATTACACTTTTACCGTGGATGGCAGGAGAGAGGTATCGGAATACAAGATAGGCGGCAAGGTAAGGTATATCAGAATGTACCGCCCCGTAAACAGAATTTACAGAGTATCCGTTATAAAGGACGGAAAGCCTGTTGACGTAAAGGCTCCATGGGGTAGTGACCTTATGAAGCATTACGCAAAGTCCCCCGTTGTTGCGGCAAAGAAATTGACTGCAACGGTTACGGAGGATATGTGGGCGGAAGGAAGCTATATTTCCGTTGCGCTCGAGGGTGTGCACGGCAACGAGGCGGCGTGTGCAGTCTGCACGGTTGACGGCAAGGCCTACGGCGCACCTGACAGAGCACCGTCCTACCCTTCTAACTCTTTTGAGGTAAAGCCTGTGCGTAAGGATAGGTTCTATACCTACTACATTCCCGTTACAAGGGATATGCTGGGCAAGGAATTGACTGTATGGGTGCTTTTGTGTGACGAAGCAAAGACCGACTTTGCGGTGGATTGCTATATTTGTCCGCCTAACAGAGAGCCCGATGGCGTTATTGTGGAAAGATAATGGCACGTTGGGTGATCGTCGGCGGGGCTGACGTAAATAATTACGACGCTGTAAAGTCGTTCCTTAAGGATGACGATATTATGGTGTACTGCGATTGCGGTCTTAAGCATATGGAAGCCTTGGGAAGACCTGCAGACCTTGTGCTGGGGGATTTTGACTCCCACCCAAAGCCGCACACAGCGGTTGAGACCATCGTTCTCCCTGTGGAAAAGGATGACACCGACTCCGTATTTGCGGCAAAGGAGGGCATCAGAAGGGGTTACACCGATATTGTGCTGGTGGGTGCCGTGGGCGGAACGTTGGACCATACCATGGCAAATATATCCATACTTCTTTGGCTGGATGAAATGGGCGCAAATGCCGTATTGATAGACGACTATTCCCAGATGGAGGTAATATCCTCGGGCAAGTCGGCATTGGTGGAGGATACCTACGACAAATTCTCCGTGGTGGCAATGACTCCCGAGGTGACGGGCGTTTATATCAGCGATGCCAGATACACCTTGGATGACGGAGTTATACAGATGAGCTACCAGTACGCAGTAAGAAACGAGCCAATTCCGGGGAAGACCGCAAGGGTCACCATTGGGTGCGGCAAGGCACTTTTGATAAAGATATGGAAATAGAGAAAACTCGGATGCGTGTATCTGCATCCGAGTTTTTGTTAAGAAATAAGCATTGGCTGCAGCTGTTGACCCTCCAACGCCGCCTGCAACGTGGGGATTATCATGCTGAAATCCGCAACCACGGAGCAAGGCTTGCCGTTGGGGGCGTCCTGCCGCATGGGCACAAAATAGATGTTCTTTCTGTTCATAAGCTTGCCGATGTTTTCGCCGTTTGCTCCAAGAGCATCGTTTGAGGAAACTGCCAGCACAACGGGGCGGTTGTTTCTCAAATGAGATTTTACCGCCATCAACACGGGGGTGTCGGTGATGCCGTTTGCCATCTTCGCAAGGGTGTTGCCCGTGGCAGGAGCAACGATCATTGCATCCAGCAGCTTTTTGGGTCCGATGGGCTCTGCGGCAACGATGGACGTTATCGGTTGGGCGTCTGCTGCCTTTGATACCATGCAATAAAAATCCTTTGCCTTGACAAATCTGGTGTCGTATTCAGCCACGGCGTTGGAGAAAATGGGAAGCACCTTGTCACACAAGGGCACAAGCCTTACCAACTGCTCGTAAACCTCCATGAGGGTGCAGAATGACCCTGTAAAGGCAAAGCCTATTCTCTTATCTGTCAGCTCCATTTATGCTCCTTTCTGCCTTAATTCCGTTACGGTGGCGTGTATCATTTTATACAGATTTTCTCCCGAGGTGCGGGGAGAATAAATATCGGGCAGGGAAAGATAGAGCCCTGAGTTTATTCCGTGGGCCTTGGCGTATTCGTGGTCTATTCCGCCGGGGCGGGAGGCAAGATCTATCAAAATACATCCGTCTTTTACTTTGTCAAGCTCCTTGGCGCCTATCACCCTTGCGGGGCAGGTGTTGAATACCATGTCAGCAGAGGCGATGCATTCTGCCAGCTGAGGAAAATCAATGGTACTGCAGCCATGGTATTCTGCGTCAATGCGATCGGCGTGCTTTCTGGCGCAGACAGTAACATTGACACCCATATTGACCAAAAGTCTTGCAAGGGCCTGGGCTATGCATCCGTAGCCGCAGACGATGGCGCTGTGACCGTACATGGTGTGGAATGTATTCTGCATGGCAATACCAAGGGCGGCCTCGGCGGTGGGGATGGCGTTCAGCTTTTTGAAGCGAAGGTCCTCGTTGATATCGAATATTCCAAAGCCGATAATGTCGGAAAGTGAGGTAATGTCCCCGTCAGCCTTACCCAGTATGATGTAATTGTCGCAGGTGAGGCGTGGTGCCAGCTCGTTTAACGTGATGTCCGTGCCCTTTATTCTGCCGAGGGCGTCCTTATAAGGAATTGGCAAAAGTATTATATCTGAAATATCGGTGCGGGATAGAGCGTCGCGGGAGATCACGTGCTCTACGGTGTAGCCGTTTTCTGCCAGCAATGCCTTGGCGACCGTGATGCGGTTGTCCCTGCCGATAACTGTTATTTTGTTAAGATTCAAGAGTTATACCCCTTTCTTGCGGTAATAACGCCCGTGGGCGTTCGGTACATTATATGAGCATGTAGGGAAAAGGGTTATGAAAAACGTGGCGGATAACGTTGAGGGAAAATAAAACTGCGAGGCTTTTGCGTATCAAGCCTCGCAGTAAAATCGGTTACTTTAATCTGCTGATGTATTTCCACGTGTCCTCAAGCACGGGGTCCCTCTCCATGGATTCCATGTAGATTATATTGTGACGCATTCTGTCAAATGCGTAGTAGTGGTCATCCGTAAAGATGGGCGCAGGGATGATGGAGAATTTGAAATGCTCGGGAGTCGTCAGCACCGCAGGTGCGGCAACGTCGTAGAGTATTCTTTCTCTCTTGCCCATGTAATTCCAATGGAACTTGGGGGTGTTGGGGAATTCGTCACGGAAGAATTTTTGTATCTTGCCGTCGCCCTCTATCTTTGCCAGATCGTCAAAGCCAAATGTCAGCACGCAGGTGCCGTGGTCGTGGGCAGGCAAAAGGATCAGGGGCACTCCGCAGTCGATGAGGTACTGTCCTGCGGCGTAGTCAAACGCCAGATTGCATTCGTCAAGCTTTCCCTTAAAGTCAAGACATTGGCCACCCAGCCATATCACGCAGATCTTTTCCTTAATGGCAGGCTCCAGCATGATGGCGGAGGAGACGTTTGTGCAACAGCCGGTTGCAACAACGTACAGCAGCTCGTCCTCGGGCATGGACAGTGCGGTGTTGATTATGTTCCGTGCGGCAGGACAATCGATGGGCTTGCCGCCGTTGTCAAATATGCAATTCTTTGCACCCATATACGTGGTGTATTTGTCACCGCATCCGCAAATGTCAAATAATCTCAAAAACTCGTTGTAGCACGCTTCTGCGCCAAGCACGTAGTCACCCGTATCTCCCTTACCAAAGGTTCCGCCGTTGGCAGAAAGCAGCTGAATTTTTTCGCTTCCCAAGCAGTACGCAAGGGCGTATTGGTCGTCCATTTCTATTGCAATGTCCGAATCCAGTATGATCTTTTTGACTCTGTCGTTTTTTATATCTTCCAATATCTGTTCAAGCGTCATATAGTTACCTCGCTGATAATTATTTGGTTTGGTAATATTGTAACAGATAAAGCCCGTGATGTCAACAGGTTTTGTGAAAATATTTGGGAGGATAATTATTAGCATGGGAGAAATTTTTATTCATTTTTTTTCAAAAATGGTATTGACAAATCAAAAAAACAGGTGTATAATATGCACATCAATAAATCAAAGGCTATGACGAAGACGGTAGAGTAAAGCTTCTCACAGAGAGTCGGGGATGGTGTGATCCCGGCAGACAGTCAGCTCAATATCCAATCACTTCTGAGCCGAGGGTCCCAAAGGCGTTTGCCGAGTAGACATCCTCCGAGAATGCTGCGTTAGTGCATAGGGCTTAATAGAGTCTGAAGGTGGTACGGGTGACCGTGCAATTTGAGTGGTACCGCGGGTGTATAAACAAGAGGTTTATAGCTCGTCTCAAAGTAAAAACAGTACTTTGAGACGGGCTGTTTTTGTTTAAAAATTTGTGGAATTACATAAGGAGGTTGAGTTATGACAGTGGATAATACATTGAACAGACTCGAAGAGGTTGCTGCCAGAATAAAGGAAATGCGCAGCATAATGGGTTTTTCTGTTGCACAAATGGCATAAAAGACAGACGTAAGTGAATAAAAGTACGTTCAGATGGAAAACGCAGAGATCGATCTGCCCTTTACATTTATTTATAAATGTGCGTCTGCGTTTGATATTGAGCTTACAGACCTTTTGGAAGGCCAAAGCGCAAAGCTTTCTTCATATACGGTAACAAGAAGGGGGCAGGGTCAGCTTACGGCAAAGGAAGATGGCATAGAGATCAGCAATCTTGCGCCCTTGTTCAGAAATAAGCTGGCAGAGCCCTATTGGGTTAAGTATGAGTATTCCGAGCAGCTGCAGAGAAAGCCCATACACACCACCACCCACAGCGGTCAGGAGTTTGATATTGTTATAAGCGGTAGCCTTAAGGTGCAGGTAGGCAACAATTCAGTTGTTTTGCACGAGGGCGACAGTATATATTATGATAGCGGTACACCCCACGGTATGATCGCCGTTGACGGTAAGGATTGTGTGTTCTGCGCAGTTGTTCTTTCCGGTGAGGAAAACGTAAACGAGGAGGAGATCCACAGCACGTTGGTTTCCGCAGGCAGAGCTGATAATCTTTTGGTGGAGAAGTTCGTACATTGCGTCGAGGATGAAAACGGCTCATTGCAGAAGATATCCTTTACAAATGAGGATGAGTTCAACTTTGCTTACGACGTTGTGGACGCTATCGCGGACAAATATCCCGATAAGCTGGCAATGATCCACGTGGACAATGACAAGAACGAAAAGAGATACACCTTTAAGGATCTTAAGCGTCACTCTGCGCAGTGCGCAAACTACTTTAAGTCCCTGGGCATCAAAAAGGGTGACAAGGTAATGCTGGTGCTTAAAAGACATTACCAGTTCTGGGTATCCATATTGGCATTGCACAAGCTGGGCGCAGTGGCTATCCCCGCAACAAATCAGCTTGTTCAGCATGACTTTGAATACAGATTCAACTCCGCAGGCGTTAAGGCGATAGTCTGCACCGGCGAGGGCGAAACAGCAAAGCACGCAGAGCTTGCTTGTGAGAATTGTCCTCAGGTTGAGCACAAGATAATAGTAAGAGGCACGAGAGAGGGCTGGAGAAACTTTGACGAGGAGTATCCTCTTTTCAGCGGCAAGTTCGAAAGAACGGAAGATACCGCTTGCGGCAACGACAACATGATAATGTTCTTTACGTCGGGCACAACGGGCTACCCCAAGATCGCCGCACACAGCTACAAGTATGCTCTTGGCCACTTTATAACGGCAAAATATTGGCATTGCGTGGACAGAAACGGCCTGCACCTTACAATATCCGACACAGGCTGGGGTAAGGCGCTGTGGGGCAAGCTGTACGGACAATGGATGTGCGAGGGCGCTGTGTTCGTATATGACTTTGAAAGATTCCATGCGGCTGACATCATGCCCATGTTTGCAAAGTACAACATCACAACATTCTGCGCACCGCCTACAATGTACAGAATGTTTATAAAGGAAGATCTCTCCAAGTACGATCTTTCATCAATAAAGCACGCTACAACAGCTGGCGAGGCGTTGAACCCCGAGGTTTATTACCAGTTTGAAAAGGCAACAGGTCTTAAGATACATGAGGGCTTTGGACAGACGGAAACAACGTTGACGGTTGGTACTCTTATCGGCACAACACCTAAGCCGGGCTCAATGGGTAAGCCCATACCGCTGTATGACATGGATATCGTCGATACTGACGGCAACCCTGTCGGAATAGGTGAAAACGGCGAGATCGTTATCCATACGGAAAACGGCGCTCCCTGCGGCTTGTTCAGCGGATACTATCTGGATGAGGAAAAGACAAAGGATGTATGGCACGACGGTCTCTACCACACGGGTGACGTTGCGTGGAGGGATGAGGACGGCTATCTGTGGTACGTAAGCAGAATAGACGACGTTATCAAGTCCTCCGGTTACAGAATCGGACCATTCGAGATAGAAAACGTTATCATGGAGCTTCCTTACGTGCTTGAGTGCGGCGTTTGTGCGGCACCGGATGAGGTAAGAGGTCAGGTGGTTAAGGCATGCATCGTTCTTACAAAGGGAACAGAGCCTACCGAGGAGCTCAAAAAGGAGATACAGACATACGTTAAGGAGCACACCGCACCTTATAAGTATCCCAGAATAGTTGAGTTCAGAACGGAGCTTCCCAAAACTATCAGCGGAAAGATACAGAGAAACAAGCTCTGATGCCTCAAATTGGTATTTCGCGGATACTCAGCATGAAAAATTGAGAAATTTTTCGAAAAACTCAAAATTGTTATTGACATTATTATGGAGATGTGTTATAATGTTACTGTTAAAAGCGTTGACGGAGAGGACTCAAGGTCACAGCATCAGAGAAGTGGCGGTTGGTGCGAGCCATGTGCGTGAGGCTTTGTAATGTCAGTAGCTCCCGAGCAGGAAGGAAGAACGCAACTGAGGTTGTCAGTAGAACCTTCTCGTGATGCTGCGTAAATGCATAGGGCTTGTCAGAGCCTGAAGGTGGTACGGGTGACCGTGCAATTTGAGTGGTACCGCGGGTTATAATGAAATATAGCTCGTCTCAAAGAACACATATCTTTGGGACGGGCGTTTTTTGTTTTCGTACCCAACAAAACCAAAAAAGAGGAAGAATATGAAACAGATCAGTGGACTTGATTACAAAATTCAAGAAATGGCAGCCAGAATCAAGGAGCTCAGAGAGATAGAAAATCTTTCTATCGAGGAAATGGCTACCAAAACCGGCGTTACAGCGGCAGAATACATTGCTTGCGAAAAGGGCGAGGAAAACCTTACCTTTGCATTTATTTACAGATGTGCACTTGCATTCAACGTGGACGTAACGGATATCATTGAGGGTACAAGCCCTACCTTGGCATCATACACCGTAACACGCAGGCAGGAGGGACAGAGAGTTGCCCAGGCGCACGGTATGGAATATTACAACCTGGCGTCATCCTTCAGAAACAGGATCGCGGAGCCTCTCTACGTTACCGCCGCATACAGCGAGGAAGCACAGAGGAAGGATATCGAGCTTACTACTCACGACGGTCAGGAGTGCGACATCGTAATAAAGGGCGCACTTATGGTGCAGGTTGGCTCTCATAAGGAGGTACTCCACGAGGGCGACAGCATATACTACGATAGCTCCACACCCCACGGTATGATCGCCGTTGAGGGTACTGATTGCTTGTTCTACGCTATCGTTCTTAATCCGTCGGGTGAGCCCATTCCGGAGCTTGAGGCAGAAAAGGCTGTTGCAGTTACTGCCCCCGAATATACAA
>JAGBHJ010000178.1 GCA_017935525.1 Clostridia bacterium
ATCATCTCCACCCATTACGGCTACGAGCTGAGGGATATGCGCTCCAAGTACATACTCTACGAGCCTGCAGGTCTGTTGGGTCAGGTCAAGATAGAAACATTGGCATAAGAATAAAGCAAGCTTCACCGCCCAACATTCATCCGTTGTTGGGCGGTGGGGTAGGTTTTTTATCATTCCGCGCCAATGTACGGCTTTTTGACGGTTTAATAAATAATTTACAGTTTATTAATAAAAAAAATATACAAAATAGGCAAATTTGTGGTTGACATTCTTCCCGTTTTCCTATATAATATTAGTAACATTACGTGTTGTATTATACAATATGAGTTTTGAGAGGATAATCATGAAAAGAATTTTATCAGTAGTCTTAATTATTGCATTTGTTTTTTCACTCTCTGCCTGTGGTCAGGAAGCATACATGGTGATCACTGCTCCCGGTACATATGAGCTCCAGGTATTTAATGCAGAGAACAAGCAGGAAAAGGGTGAGCACCCCGTTACAGATTACCTTAAGCTCGTTACCTCCGGTGTTGCTGAGGGTATAGAGTACGTTTCCGAGGATGATTCTTTCGGTTGCAAAAAGGTCGGTGCTTATCTTGAAGTATTCAACCCTTGGATCTTCCCCGCTACATATAAGGATGCCGTTGTTGAGGTTACTTTCGCTGTTATCTATAGGGTAAAGCTTGCTCCTCGTGTTTTCAGACAGTTCGTTTCAGATGACGTTACAGTTACAATGAATCTGGATGAAACAGGATTTGCAAGAGCAAGAGTTCTCATCGATCCCGATCCGTTGACACTCAGCAATCCTTATTTTAACAATTTGGTTTATTTCACAGGTGATCGTGGCGGCTTGGGCAGTATCGACATCTCCATTGCTGCTCGTATTTCAAAGGCTTCCGGTACTGTTACATTCTACGAGAAGGTAGATCCCACAGCAAAGCCGGTATTCACCTTGGATCCTAATGCAACACCCACGGCTACTCCCGAGGCAACACCCGCTGCATGATCTGACTTATTAAGTCATTGAGTTATTTGCCAAAAACACCTACGTTTACGGATATTTCCGCATAACATAGGTGTTTTCTTTTATCTTTTTTCAAAAAAGCCCTTGACAAAAAACAGGTTTTCTTATATAATATACATGATAATTTGCTATCCGAGGGGTAGCGTTGCGGCAGCTAAAGAGAGAGGGGCATAACGGTGCAAGCGCCCTCAGC
Organism: Clostridia bacterium; assembly: GCA_017935525.1. Lineage (GTDB taxonomy): Bacteria > Bacillota > Clostridia > HGM11327 > HGM11327 > SIG351. The sequence continues at coordinate 1,218 of JAGBHJ010000178.1, forward strand.
GTAAAGCCCTGCGCGAGTTGCGGATATGCTCCCACAAGGCGGTTTGCCCCGTTATAGGCTGTTGAGAGCCGCACTGTGTGCGGAATTAAGGTGGTAACGCGGAGTAACTTCGTCCTTTGTTTGGGACGGAGTTTTATTTTTTTCAGTTAATAATTTACACAATATACAAAAGGAGATCGTCATGTCAAACGAAAACAACACATTTGAAAAGGTTTACGACCCCAAAACGACCGAAGCCCGTTTGTACCAAAAATGGGTTGACAACGGTTATTTTACGGCACATATCGACAAGACCAAGGAGTCATACACCATTGTGATCCCCCCGCCGAACATTACGGGACAGCTTCACATGGGTCACGCATTGGATAATACTCTGCAGGATATCCTTGCAAGATGGAAAAGAATGCAGGGCTACTCCACACTTTGGCTCCCCGGTACAGACCATGCAAGCATTGCAACAGAGGTCAAGATAATAGAAATGCTCGCCAAGGAAGGCGTTACAAAGTACGACCTTGGCAGAGAAAGATTTCTTGAGCGCGCATGGGAGTGGAAAAAGGAATACGGTGGCAGGATCACAAAGCAGTTGAGAATGCTGGGTTCTTCCCTTGATTGGACAAGAGAGCGCTTTACAATGGACGAGGGCTGCAATAAGGCTGTTCGTCACGTATTTGTTTCCCTCTACAACAAGGGCCTCATTTACAGAGGCGAAAGGATCACAAACTGGTGCTGCGAATGTAACACAGCACTTTCCGACGCCGAGGTTGAGTATCAGGAGGATCCGGGCTTCTTCTGGCATATCAAGTACCCCATCAAGGACAGCGACGAGTTTATCACCATCGCTACCACACGTCCCGAAACCATGCTGGGCGATACTGCAGTTGCCGTTCATCCCGAGGACGAAAGATACACTCACCTCGTAGGCAAGAGCATAATCCTCCCCTTGGTAAACAAGGAGATCCCCATAATTGCTGACGAATACGTTGATAAGGAGTTTGGTACGGGCGTTGTTAAGATCACTCCCGCACACGACCCCAACGACTTTGAGGTAGGCGTAAGACACGATCTGCCCATCATCAAGGTCATGAACGATGACGGCACGATGAATAAGTTTGCAGGCAAGTACGAGGGCATGGACAGATACGAGGCAAGAAAGCTCATCGTCGAGGATCTGGAAAAGCTTGGTCTCCTCATCAAGATCGAGCCCCACACTCACAACGTTGGCCATTGCTACCGTTGCCACACAACTGTTGAGCCCATGGTCTCCACACAATGGTTCGTAAAGATGAAGCCTCTGGCTGAACCCGCTATTGAGGCTGTCAGAAATAAGGAAACAGTATTCGTTCCCGAAAGATTTGACAAGATATACTTCAACTGGATGGAGAACATCCGTGACTGGTGTATTTCCCGTCAGCTCTGGTGGGGTCACAGAATTCCCGCTTGGTACTGCCAGGATTGCGGCGAGGTTATCGTAAGCGAGGATACACCCACAGTCTGCCCCAAGTGCGGCTCCGTTCACCTCAAGCAGGATGAAGACGTGCTTGACACATGGTTCAGTTCCGCATTGTGGCCTTTCTCCACATTGGGTTGGCCCGAAAAGACGGATGACCTTGACTACTTCTTCCCCACGTCAACTCTGGTTACAGGCTACGACATCATATTCTTCTGGGTTGCAAGAATGATATTCTCCTCCATTGAGAATATGGGTCAGGTTCCCTTTAAGCACGTGCTGATACACGGCCTTGTGCGTGACGATCAGGGCAGAAAAATGAGTAAGTCCCTTGGCAATGGCGTTGACCCCATTGAGGTCATCGACAGCTTTGGCGCAGACGCTCTCAGATTCAGCCTTGTTGCAGGTACAACACCCGGCAACGATATGCGTTATTACGACAGCAAGGTAAGAGCTTACAGAGACTTTGCAAATAAGATCTGGAACGCAAGCCGCTTTATCGTAATGAACCTTGACAATGCACCCTTCGAAAAGCCCGACGACAGTATGCTCACCGCTGACGACAAGTGGATTATGAGCAGACTCAACTCCGTTGTTGAGGAAGTTACAAACAACATGGAGAACTTTGACCTTGGCGTTGCGGCACTCAAGATATATGACTTTATATGGACGGAATTCTGTGACTGGTACATTGAGCTTACAAAGATCCGTCTGTACTCCGACGACATCAAGCAGAGATCCGCCGCTATTTATACGCTGGTTACGACCCTTACAAAGGCGCTCAAGCTTTTGCACCCCTTTATGCCCTTTATTACTGAGGAGATCTGGTTGCATCTGCCCCACGTTGACAGCGACCTTGATAAGGAGACCATCATGCTGACGGATTGGCCCAAGTACGACGAAGCATTGAACGCACCTCAGGCTGAGGAGCAGATGAACATCGTTATGGACATCATCCGTGCGACAAGAAACCTCCGCGCAGAGATGAACATCAAGAACTCCAAGAAGCTTGATATGATCCTTTGCGACACAACAGGCAAGCTCATCGATACCTTGGAGGGCGGCAGAATATATGTTGAAAAGTTTGCTAATACGGAAAACCTCACCATCACAAACACAGCAGAGGGCATCCCTGCAAACGCAAAGGCTGTTAACGTTGGTACTGTTATTGCATACTTCCCCATTGACGAGCTGGTAGATTTTACCGCAGAGCTCGCAAGATTGGAGGAGGAGCGCAAGGTTGCACAGTCCGAGCTTGACAGAGCAAACGGCAAGCTTTCCAACGACAAATTCGTAAGCAAGGCTCCCGCTAACCTGGTTGAACAGGAAAAGGCAAAGGTCCTCAAGTACACAGAGGCTCTTGCATCCATCGACCAGCAGATCGAAGCAGTAAAAGCAATGATGTAATTATTCCAAACCGAGCCTCCTTTTTGGCTCGGTTTGCCTATATGAAATTCTATGAACATTATAATTTGTCTTGATACCAAAAACGGCATGGCGTTTAACCGACGCAGGCAAAGTCGTGACAGGTGTGTTATCGCCGATATGGAAAAAAGCATCCCCAACGCCGAGATATTGGCAAGCAGCTATTCCAAACCCCTTTTTGAGGGCGGTAATCTTAAAGTGAAGTATTCCGATAACTACCTTGACACAGCAACGGACGAGGACTATTGCTTTGTTGAAAGAGAGCAGTTGTGCCCATACAAGGACAAAATATCGACCGTTACCGTTTACCGATGGGATAAGGCGTACCCTGCCGATGTTACTCTCGACCTCCCATTGGACAGTATGAAAGCCGTCAGCACGGCTGAGCTTGAGGGATATTCCCACAAAAAAATTATAAAGGAGATCTATACAAAATGAGAAAGAACGCTTACAAGGGCATTTTGAGGCTTCTGGCGGTCACCGTTGCAGTATTTACCCTGCTGGCAGGCTGTTCTGCGCCTCGCCCGTCATACAACGTCCCAATTACCTTGGACAATATCCCGCCCTTTGCAGGTGAGCCATACGTTGTCATAAACGACAATCAGCCCTACTTTACAGAGGACGAAATAACCCGAACATCTTACGAAAGCTACTCTCCCATGGACCACCTTGGCAGATGTGGCGTTGCCATAGCGTCCATCGGCATTGATATAATGCCCACAGAGGACAGAGGCAACATCGGCTCCGTAAAGCCCAGCGGATGGCAGTCCGTCAAATACGACATTGTCGACGGAAAATATCTGTACAACCGTTGCCACTTGATCGCATTTATGCTGGCGGGAGAAAACGCCAACGAGGAAAACCTTATCACAGGCACAAGGTTTATGAATACCCAAGGTATGCTCCCCTTTGAGGACATGGTACACGACTACGTTATAGAAACGGAAAACCACGTAATGTACAGGGTATCCCCCATATTTGACGGTAACAACCTTGTAGCAAGCGGTTGTCTGATGGAGGCTTATTCCGTAGAGGACAATGGCGACGGCATATGCTTCTGCATATACGTTTATAACGCCCAGCCGGGTATTACCATAAATTACGCAGACGGCACCAGCTGCCTCAACGGTCAGGCTCTGCCGTCATCCACCCCGTCAACTGCAGTGGGCGAAACCTACGTGCTGAACACGTCATCAAAGAGAGTACATAAATCCACCTGCTCCCAGGTTGGCAGAATAGACGAGGAGAACAAGGCAGAAATAACAGGCACGCTGGAGGATATTATTGCCGACGGCTACACACCCTGCGGCACCTGCTTTAAGGATGAGGCTCTCCCCTCGGCAACACCCGTTGTAACACCTACTCCAACTGCAACACCTAAGCCAACTGCAACACCTAAGCCAACTGCAACACCCGTTGTGACACCTGCACCGACACCGGAGGGTGGGGTAACTGCGGATTACGTGCTAAACACGTCATCAAAGAGAGTGCATAAATCCTCCTGCTCCCAGGTTGACAGAATAAACGAGGAGAACAGAGCAGAATATGACGGCGAGCTTGCTGACATTATCGCCCAAGGCTATGTTCCCTGCGGCACCTGCTTTAAGGATGAGGATCTCCCCTCAACAACACCAACCGTAACTCCTATTGTTACTCCCACACCTGCCCCCGACAGCGGAACCACATACGTGCTGAATACAGATTCAATGAAATTCCACTACCCCTCCTGCTATCAGGCGGACAGGATAAAGGAGGAAAACAAAGCCACCTCAACAAGCTCGCGGCAGGAGCTGATCGAAAGCGGATACTCCGCCTGCGGGGTTTGTAAGCCGTAAACCATCAAAAGTAAAAGTCGGAGGTAAAATTCTCCGACTTTTTTTACAAATTCTATATTTTCCTATTGACAAAAGCCTGTTTTCGTTGTATAATTATATCGTCATCCGATATAACGGTGTTCGTTATATCGGCAACCGAAAGGAGGCATACAATGCCAAACAACGCACTTACAGAAGCGGTATTCTATATACTGCTGTCGCTGACAAAGCCAATGCACGGCTACGGAATTATGCAAAACACAGAGGCGCTCTCCTCAGGCAGAGTAAAGCTTGCACCGGGGACTTTATACGGCGCATTAAACACGTTGCTTGAAAAGGGCTGGATAACTGCCATTGCTGACGGTAACGAGGACAGCAGAAAAAAGGAATACCTTATTACAGACCTGGGCAAGCAGGTTGCCCATGCAGAGCTTCTCCGCCTTAAGGAGCTTTATGAAAACGGAAACAAGATCTTGGAGGAAGAAAAATGAGACACGTCGTATACAACGCATTCTGGGTATGGAATTTTGACAAAGAAGAAAAATGGCTTAACGAAATGGCTGCAAAGGGCTTGTGCCTGGTTTCCATCAACGGCTTCAGGTACGAATTTGAGGATTGCGTTCCGGGTGAATACACTATCAAGATGGAGCTTTTGAAAAAAAGCCCCAAAAAGCCCGAGAGCAAAAAATATCTTGAATTCTTGGAGGAAACGGGGGCTGAATTCGTCGGAAGCTTTTCCAACTGGGTATATCTGCGCAAGAACCGCAGTAAGGGCGAATTTGAGCTTTATTCCGACAACAAATCAAGAGTGGAGCATTTGTCCAGAATACTCAAAACAATTCTCTACGTGCTTATTATGAATTTCCTTGCAGGTGCTCTCAATATCTGGATATTGATACAAAGCCATATGTTTATGAACGCTGTGGGAGTTATCAATATAATTCTTGCATTTATCGGTATTTTTGGCTACGTACATATCAGCAAAAAGCTCAAGCGCATCAAAAAGGAAGCCGAGCTTTTTGAATAATTGATTTTGACCTTATACTTTGGGGTTGTAAAAAGTCAGTTTTCGTGCTATAATATACTTCACAGAATAAAAAAGGAGTAGTATATGGGTATTGAATTGATAATCGCCATCGTAGTGCTGATGGTGCTGATAGTGCTTGCCGTAAAGCTTACAGGCAAGGCCATAAAAGCCGCCATTGCAATACTGTTTGTGGCATTTGTGGTCTACCTTATAACCGGTACGGACATAATTACAGAATTTATGGAGTACATCGGTCACGGTGACCTTTTACCGTAAAACACATCAAACAAAAGCGCCTATGCAGTAATGGGCACGCGCGATAACGAAGGATTAACATAAGTTATTCGAGCGTGCCCATAATGAATTGCCCTAAATGGCATGAATTGGCTTGCGCCGTGAATTGAACTTCGTTCATGAATTGCCTTCGGCATGATAAAGCATAGCAA
>JAGBHJ010000179.1 GCA_017935525.1 Clostridia bacterium
AAATATTGCTCCGCACCGCACGTTTAATGCCTTACCTCCAGCCCTACTCCGGGTACAAGGTCATACTCTTTACCGTCAAAAACTACCTTGCCGCCCGCCTTATCGGTCAGCACACACAGTCGTTTTTTATCAAGTTCCACGTCAACAAAGCCATCCCCCACGGGCACTCTGCCCTTTATTTTGCCGAGGCCTCCCAGCTGTGGCTCCACCACAAAGCTGCCGTAGCCCGCCGCAGTAGCCCTTACGCCAAGATAGTATCTGCCGAAGATATATACAGACCCTGCTCCCCATGCGTGGCACAGGGATTTGCCGTAAGCCATTCCGTACATTCCGTAGTGCTCCGTGCCCGTCATGGTAGGGTCGTACTCCTCCCAGATAGTGTCCGCGCCCAGGCTTATCATGCCGCCCCAATAGGAACGTATGATGTCCTCCACAGTGCCGAATTCACCAAGCATTGCAAGCACGTCAAGCTCGTAGCCCTTAAAATACGGCGTGGTGATCATGGGCACTTCATCATTTTTCAATACGTTGTTCAAAATGCTCTTTGTCTGTTCGCCGTCAGCAATGCCGTACATCACCGCAAAAATATTGGCATGGCGGGTGACATTTCTTTTGCCGGAGGAAAAGCTGTCGATAAATGCGCCCTTTTCCTTGTCCCAATATTTGTCGTTTATCAGCTTCTTCAGCTCTGCAGAACGCTTGGAATATCCGCCGCCGTCAAGCCCCAGCAGGTCATACACCCTTGCCGTAGCGTCACACGCCGCCGCAAGCAGCATCTGCTCCGCGCAGACTGCACCGGTCTTATCTATGTCAGCCCAGTCGATAAACGTCCAGTCAGCGTCCATGCCAACGATAAAGCCGTTTTCGTCCAGCCTTTGCAGACAGAACTCCATCAGCTTTGTGAGCATATGCTCCGAACGTGACAAAAAGCCAATATCCCCGTAGGTCATATAGTGCTCCCACAGACCGATCACCCAGAGCAAGCTGTAATCCACTATGGTATTGATGTGGGACACCACGGGCTCCTTGCCAACCAGACCGATCGCTGTTCTCTGCTCAATTTTCTTATCCGCAAACAGATATGAGTTTATTCTGCAGCTTTGGTAAGCATCACCCGACCATACCCATCTGTCCCTTTTTATCCCGTCCAGGAACGCTTCCCTGCAATTCAGCCAAAATGTCTTTACGGACGTCTCGTATATCCTGTTGAACAGCTCGTCATCGCATTCAAACCGCCCCTTTTGCTCCAATGGCAGATATTCGTAGTCACAGGTCAGCTCCACATCCCCGCCTATGGCGTATATCCAGCGAAAAGCCCTTTGCCTTAGCCTGTGCAAGCCCTTGCCGCTTATTTTTTCAAACAATAAGGCGTTTTGGGGATCAAGTGCCTCCTCACGACTTTCTCCATAAACGATCAGCACCTCGCAGTCGCACTTATTCTCAACGTTCAAATATCCAAAGGTCTCTCCGCCAAAGTCAAACAGCTCACCGTCTCGGAGCATTTCTTTTTTAACGGGGTCAAGTCTTTTATATTCAAATGGAAATACGTCGGGGGACTTTTCTTTGCTGTCATAAGCCGTATCAAAGCCCGCATCGTAAAGCTTGCCGTCTCGACAGCCGCACATCCAGCCCTCACCGCTTGGGCAAGCGTCGCATTCAACGTATGCCGCAGGAAGCCCCTTGGTATTAAACACCGTAACAGATACTTTATGTACGCCTGCATCCAAATTTATCGGCACGTCGGGGGTATACTTTGTATTGTCCACGCTTATATAGCCCTTGCCGTTTAAGGTAACCGTCATGGTAGTGGTTTTATCACACACCACGCTACGCTCAAAAATAATACTTACGTAAGGTGACGACAGATGCCAGAACGTCGGATAATCAACGCCAAATTCCTGCCTTCTCAGATTTAATTCTCTTACGTGGTATATCTCGTAATCACCGGAGTACCACATCCAATATCCTTTGCCCATATCAAGTCCTCCTTTTTCTATATTTTATACCATTTGCCGAGAAATGTCAATATAAAGAAAACACCTGCCACAAGACAGGTGTTTACAATTCTTATTACTTCTTTATTCCGCTGAGGAACGACTGCAATATAGTACTCTTTGGCGCGCCGAAAAGCTCCTCGGGATCGCCCTGCTCCTCTATTACGCCGTTTGCCATAAAGATGACGTTGTCAGAAACGTTGCGGGCAAACTCCATTTCGTGAGTTACCACTATCATCGTCCTGCCCTCATCCCTCAAGCCCTTTATAACCTTTAACACCTCGCCCGTAAGCTCAGGGTCAAGTGCCGATGTGGGCTCGTCAAAGCAAAGTATGTCGGGCTTCATCATCAACGCCCTTGCAATGGATACTCTCTGCTGCTGACCGCCCGAAAGCTGACAGGGATACGAATCCTCCTTGTCAGAAAGTCCGACGGATGCAAGGATCTCTCTTGCGTTTTCCTCTATCTCCGCAAATCTCTGCTTAAGCTGGGCACGTGTGCCCTTGGCGGCCTTTATCTCCTCCTTTGCCCTCAGCTTGGGGGCAAGCATCAGATTTTCCATTACGGAATACTGAGGAAACAAATTAAAGGATTGAAACACAAGTCCAAATCTCAGCCTGCTCTCGCGGATAGCCGCGGCAGACATCTTTTTGGTGTCCTCTGCGTCAAAAATATCATTGCCGTCAACTGATATAACACCCGTGTCGGGAGTTTCCAAAAAGTTCAAGCAGCGGAGCAGCGTGGTTTTACCGCTGCCCGAGGAGCCTATTATAGAGAGCACCTGCCCCTTTTCCAATGAAAAGTCGATACCCTTAAGCACCTCCACCTTGCCAAACCTCTTGGTTACGTTCTTAACCTCCAATAATGCCATGGGTAGTCCTCCTTTACGCCTTGTAGTATGACAGCTTCTTTTCGATATATCCGAACAAAAGTGTCAACACTCCCACAAACACCAAGTAGAACACCGCCGTGTAGAAGGTAGGCCATATTAAAGCGCTGGTGGAGGCGTATTCCTCCGCAACCTTGAGTATTTCCGCAACCATTATTACTCTTGCAAGCGCCGTATCCTTAACAAGTGTGATTATCTCGTTGGACATGGGGGCAATTATTCTCTTTACCACCTGCATCAGCACGACCTTAAAGAATATCTGGGATTTTGTCATACCCAGCACCTCTCCTGCCTCGTACTGACCGCGCGGAATGCCCTCAATGCCGCCTCTGTATATTTCGGAAAAATAGCAGGCATAATTGATCACAAACGCAACGATCACCGCATTAAAACGGGACAAAAAGGGCCAATGCCACAACAGCCTCGGCACGTAGAACACAACAAATATCTGGAGCATCAGCGGCACTCCGCGGATTATCCAGACGAATACTCTTGTTATAAACGCCAACGGCTTAAACTTTGACATTGAGCCGAAGGAGATTATCAAGCCCAAAGGAAGCGCTAACACAAGTGTTAGCGCAAATATCAGGCATGTAGTTTCAAACCCCTCCAGCAATCTGAGGGTTACCTTACAAAAGGATGACCATGTTATTGCCATGCTTATATTCCTTTGCTATCAGTTATCAGAACTGGATGTTTTCGATAAGCTGAACAACGTTCTCGTAGCCATACTTCTCTGCAAGCTCTGCGATCTTGCCGTTATTAAAGAGAGTCTTGATAGCCTCGTTTACCTTTGCTTTAAGCTCGCTGCCCTTGGAGAAGCCAACTGCGTAAACCTCGGATGCAAGCTGGATATCCTCAACGATCATAAGATCAGCGTAGTCACCCTTACCGCAAACGTTACGAGCCAAAACGATATCCATTACCGCAAAGTCAACCGCACCGGACTTAACCTCAAGGAATGCCTTGTTCTGTGCTGTGTACTTTTCCATAGAGCCGTTCTCGCCGATTACTGTTGCAGCATAGCTCTCACCTGCGCTGCCGCCCTCAACGCCTGCCTTCTTGCCTGCAAGGTCAGCCTCGCTGGTAATAGTGTCTGCGTTTGAGTTCAAGATAACAACGCACTGCTGGTTGAGCATGTAGCCGTAAGAGAAGTCAACAAGGTCGCATCTCTTTGTGTCAACGCCGTCGATCTTATCGGATGAGTTTGCTGTAAAGCCATTCCATACGCAATCGATAGTACCTGACTCAAGCTCCATGTACTTCTGTGTCCAGTCGATCTCCTGGAATTCCACCTTCATGCCGATCAACTCGCCAACTGCCATAGCAAACTCGGACTCAAAGCCCGTCCATTCGCCGTTTACCTGTTCATTAAGACCCGGGATAACAGTTACACCGCAAACCAGGGTATTCTCATCCTTGCCACAGCCGGAAAAGCAGAAAACTACTCCCAGCATCATAGAAAGAGCAAGAACGATAGAAACGATTTTCTTCATAATTCTAAAATCTCCAATCTGTTTATTTCGCTTTACTTTGCTAAAGCATTAACAGCACATATTATACCATATATTGCAATATTTCGCAAGGGGTTTTTGACAAATTTTATAAATTTTTATAAATAAATACTTTATTTCGCAAATATCCAATGCAAATAACAAGGCGTTTGCTTAATAAATATACACAAAGCAAACGCCTGAAATTCTATTGTGTCATTACGCCGTGATCTCCCAGCTTTCCCCCTGCCAGATCACCTCAACCGTTACGGGAGAGTCGGACTTGACTGTGATAACAGGTCTTTCCTCATCACAACCTCTTGCCTCGCACAAAAGCTCCACCGTGGCATCCCCCAAGGGATAACGGCTGATGCCGTGCTTTTCCGTGCATTCAACGCGCCATGTTATGCGCTTTTTCTGTGCGTCGCCCTTGATGCCGAAAACATATTCAAAAAGCACCGCAACGGGACCAATGCCACTCCATCCAACAAAATCGCGCTTGCCGCTGTTGTTGTAGGGCAGCTCCGGAGAATAATACTCAAACACAGTACCGGTCTGCTTGAACACCTCAATTACGTAAGTGTGGTAAGCCATTGCGATCTCACGCGCCATCCTGTGGTATCCGTTATCGGAAAGGCCGTTGAGTATCATATAATTTGTGGGAGCCCAAACTCCGCCCTGCCAATAGCCAAACAATGCCTGGTAATATTCGTGGTCCATAGAAAGCGCAGGAACGCGATTTGGGCGCTTGAATTCATTCTCGTTGTCAAGGTGACTGACAAATCTGTCCAGCCTGTCCTCGGGCAGGATTCCACATATCAACAGCCAGAAGGGAGCCACAGTCTTGACCTTGCTGAGGCTGCCGTCACGCCGTTTGTCATAATAGAAGCCCGTTTCTTCGTCCCACATTTGCTCGTTGATAAGCTTTTTAAGCTGTTCTGCTTCCCTTTCCAGCCACTTGGTCTCGTCCTGTCTTCCCAGTATTTCCGCCATTTTTACAAGAGTTACAGCGCTGAGGTACTGCTGGGCGCATACGTCTATCCAGCTCATCCAGCCGTGCGCAGACTCTGCGTCAAGCTCCGGGTCAATTCTGGGCAGGTTGTCCATACCGCAGGCATTGCCGCAGCTCCAATAGGTACCGTCCTGCCACGTGCGGTTCAAGTGCAGCCATCTGTGATATGCGCACAACGGATCAAACACTCGGGAAAGTCTGTCCATATCTCCCGTGGACTGAAAATGCACCCACTCCGCCCAGGGCAACACGTTGGGTCCAGTTGAGCACGGGTCGTCCCTTGTCCATTGCTCACCGGGCTCATCCTCACATATCTCCCTGCAGATAAAGCCGTCCCTATGCTGGTGAGAATAGAAATTGTCCAGAGTGCGCTGGAAATCAAATATCCTTGACGCATACTTTGCAAACATCGCTATAAAGGCGCTGTCCCACATAAACAAGTATCCGTTAAATGCGGTATCAATAAAGTTGGAAACAAAGCCCGCCTCTGCGTTGGGCTTGCGGAGATTGCCAAAGCCTATCTCCCACACCTTGTTGTAGCAAGCAATAGCATCCTCATGCCCCTCCCAAATGGGTTTGGGCAGTCGATCCTTAATATCCTCATACTTCGGCAGTTCCTCATCCTGAGGCGTCATGCCAATAAAAGTATTCTTTTTTACGTGAGGATTATCCGTATAACAAAGATTGTCATTTACCTTGAAATGCTTTCCCATAATTCCTCCATAGTGTCGTAGGTGAAGTAAGCAAATTCTTACTGTGATATTATAACATACTGCAGTAGAATAGTCAATAAGGATGCCGGGCTGTATCATCATAAAAAAAGCAAGCCTATTATGTACCTGACGTAGAGCAGGTACACAGTTATGATCAGCTACGCCAAGTTATGATGTGCCATCTGCAAAGTTTGAAGTAACAACGCATCATTAACGAAGTGGCATCATGATCTCCAAGTGCGAATTTCGTTGAAAAAAAGCCTAACGCAATGCGTTAGGCTTTTTGCGAAGAAGCGCGCAAACGGTGCGAAGATGTAGGTAAAAACGAAAAAAAGGTGCGTGAACAGGGCAAGAATGGTTAAATGCCAGCAAAATCATTTTTTCTCAGACAAGAATGTTTCGAGATTTATTGTGTGATGATACTTGATGGATGCTTTTTTGTCTTTTTCGATCATAAGAGTTGTAAGGT
>JAGBHJ010000180.1 GCA_017935525.1 Clostridia bacterium
ACTCGTCTGCATTCTCTCATTCACGATGATACTGTCGCGCTCGTCGGTCTTAATGCCTGAGGAACTTACAAAAGCGGTATCCGGTTGAACACCGACAGACAAAAGCACCATATCCGCTTCGATCATGCCTTTGCTCAACGCTATAGTCAAACGATTACCGTTATCTTGGATAGCAACGACACCGTTACCAAGAGCAAGCTTGATACCTCGCGACTTGACATATCTGTGAACATCCGCTGCCATATCGAAATCGAGGGGCGTAATGAGATGGTCGGATCGTTCAACAATGGTCACGTCAAGTCCTGCGGTGGAAAGATTTTCAGCCATCTCCATGCCGATATATCCGCCACCGATAACCACAGCCGATTTTGGATGATTTTCTTTTATATACCGCTTGATTTTTAGCGTGTCGGGAATGTTTCGCAGAGTAAATACCTTTTCGCTGTCAATTCCTTCGATGTTGGGACGAATGGGAGAAGCACCGGGGGAGAGCAACAAGCTGTCATAGCTTTCGGTGTATTCCTCACCGGTTTTTAAGCTTCTTACCGTAACGAATCTGTTCTTTGTGTCTATTGCGACCGCCTCGCTGAATGTGCGAACGTCTATATTAAAGCGTGCTTTGAAGCTCTCGGGCGTTTGCAACGTAAGGCTGGATCTTTCGGTGATCTCTCCGCCGATATAATAGGGAAGTCCGCAGTTGGCAAAGGAAATAAATTCTCCGCGCTCTATAATAACGATCTCGGCTTTTTCGTCAAGTCGTCTGAGTCTTGCCGCACAGGAAGCACCGCCTGCTACGCCTCCTATAATCAATACTTTCATAAGGTTACCTCCGTTTTTGTTTTGTGATTGTATTTTACCATACTTTTTTTGAATTCGCTGTGACTTTTGTCACTAAAGGTTATTATAACATAATGAAATGCGTAATCCGCATTTCTACCTCAAATGTTTCAATAATCGCATTTGAACAAACGAAGTTTGTACCTTGTCTGCGATTATTATAACATAATGAAATGCGTAATCCGCATTTCTACCTCAAATGTTTCAATAATCGCATTTGAACAAACGAAGTTTGTACCTTGTCTGCGATTATTATAACACAATTGCGGAGATTCATCAATAAAAATACTGCTTGTGGCATTTGCCCTGTGGAATTTTCCACAGTGGCGTTTGCCCTGTGGCCTTTGCCACTGTGACAAAAGTCACGGAAGAAGCTCTGCTTACGTGCTATAATAAAGACGTAATAAAGTACAAGGAGGGTACAAAATGAATTTTTTCAACGTATTTGCACATAACGATATCAACGAAGGAGTCAAGCGCTTCCGTGAGAACAAGAATGCGGCTCTGCTTGACGTGAGAACCAGGGAAGAATACGCAAGGGGGCACATCGAGGGAAGCTATAATCTTCCGCTTGACGAGCTCGACAGAGTGGATTCGGTAATAAAGGACAAAAATGTGACTCTGTACGTTCATTGCCTCAGCGGAGGGCGTAGCAAGCGTGCAACGGCTTTTCTGAGGAGCAAGGGCTACAAGGATGTTTACGATATAGGCGGAATCGGATCGTACAAAGGACGTATAGTTGTTTGAATACATAAAGAGTAAAAAACGGGCTTGTTCACCCCAAAAAGAGGGGGGAGTAAGCCCGTTGTATTTAGTGTAAAACGTGGGTCTTTAAGGTTTTGGTTCGGCGTGGTGTGTTAAGAAGCTCCGAAATAATACAACGGTTGCATTGTTCCGTGATCTGTGTTATAATAAGGTAGAAATGCGAATAGCGTGTTTCATTGTGGAATCACAAATAATTGATATGTTGAGCACTCTTGAAAGGGGGATTACATGAAGCTCGGAATATTTACAGATGCACATTACTCGTCCCAAGAGGTGACCTGCTCAAAGAGGTACAACAGCAGGTCTCTGGAGAAGATCCGAAATGCATACCGCTTTTTTGAACAGGAGGGGTGCGATCTTGTTGTTTGCCTTGGAGACCTGATAGATAAAGAAGACTCCCATCAAAAGGAAACAGATAATCTGGGTGAAGTGGCAAAAATAATAAACTCAGGCTCCCTCAAGACCGTGTGCGTGATGGGTAATCACGATGCGTTTGCCTTTACTGCGGAGGAATTCTACAATATCCTGGGTATCTCTGCTCCTGAAGTTATTGAGACAGAGGGCAAGACGCTGATATTTATCGATGCCTGCTATTTTAAGAACGGCGAGCACTATGCGCCGGGGGATTCGGATTGGACTGACACGTTCTATCCGCATACCGATCGGCTGAAGGTGCTGCTGGAAAAGGTTACCGGGGATGCTTTTATCTTTATTCATCAGAATATTGACCCCGACGTCAATAGTGATCATAGGCTGTTTAACTCGGACGAGATAAACGGGATCCTTGCATCAAGCGGCAAGGTAAAAGCGGTTTTTCAAGGTCATTACCACCCCGGGCACAGCAGTAGCCATAATGGGATACGGTACGCCACTTTCCCCGCCATGTGTGAAAACGAGGATGCGGTGTTTGTTGAGGAAATATAGAAGTTGAATTGTAAGGAGAATAATTGTGAGGAATGGAATTATTAAAAAATTATACCATGGGTCCCATGCTTACGGCATAGAAAGACTGTTACCGTATTCTAAATTGCATGGAACGGACGTGAACGTGGTGTATCTGACGGACAGTTATCCTTACTCGTTGTTTTACATTTGGGACTCGGAGCACAATTTGAAACAAGGAAAGCACGTTACCGCGTGGATAAGGGACGGTATTGTTTATTATGAGGAACAGTTTCCACGTCAACTGGAGGCATTTTATAAAGGGGTCAAAGGGTATGTTTACGTGGTCGAGGACAGTGATGAATTTGCCGAAGTTGATGAAAGAGAGTCGATGTGGTATAGTGAAAAGGAAGCGCGTATTGCAAGTGTTGAATTGATCGAGGATGTATATGATGAGATCATGAAGTGTTCTGCTGACGGCAGAATAAAGATCATTCCTTTTGAAGAAGTTCCCGCGCAAAAAATTAAGGAACTACACGAGAGAATGGCATCGGGGATAGTGCGCCGTGGGTTACTGAGGACAGAAAAAGATCCGGAAGCCGAGTTTTATAAAAGATTTTTCCCAACGGCTTGGATGATGGCTCAGAATGAGGTCACCCCATGACTATCTTAAAACGACTATTCAAAAGAAGATCGCCTCAGCCCGTCGTTGTGCCGCCGTTGCCTACGGTTGAGGAGGCGGCAAGGCATCTTTACGGCAAACAGACGGAATTTGCGGACGAGGTGGTGGACGTGCTGTACTCATCGGACGGCATACGTCGGTTTGTGATATTAAAGAGCAAAAAGGGCTTGTATTCTGCCGCGCTGGAGACCGTCAGAATGTATGACGAGGAGGAGTGGCAATACTTTTGTAACGACGGCAGATACCCCGCATGGTGGGAGTGCATTGACTGCGGTGCTGCAGGCTCAATATTTGACAGCTACGAAAGGACATTGGCAGAGGTAAAGGCAACAGCAGAATATAAGACGTATTTTTGCCGCAAGGAGTGAGACGCTGTAATCATTAAAAAAGTGAGGCACCCGACCGAATAAGGTTACGGGTGCTTTTTTTAATAAGTAATACGATTTAACAAAACATCAACAATTTGCCAAAAGATCCATAACATCCTCGCGGTAAAATATACACGTAAGCTTGACGGAGCAGAAAGGAAATCAAACCAACCAAAAGGGGGAATACACTATGGAACAGAACGAAAAGAAGAACGAAACAGTAAAGTCAAAGGTGACAGAGGGCTACAAGAAAATCGAAACGGGCGTTGTAGAGGGCTATAAGAAGATCGAAAACGGCGTGGTTGACGGTTACAAAAAGATGGAAAACGGAGTTGTGGAGGGATTTAATAAGATCAACGACAAGATAATTGAGAAGGTGTTTTCCAAGGAGGGTGAGCCCGTGGAGGAAACAAAGGCAAGACTTTCCGGCAAGAAGCCTGAAAGCAAAGCGGATGAGAACGACTGTGAATAATGTAACGGAGGGACGCAACATGAATAACGATAAGCAGTATGCAGTACAAAAGATAAGAGCAGATTACGTAGAAAAGCAATACACGGACCTTGACGAGCTGAAAAAGCTGGATGCCGGCGTAAAAAGACCTGCAAGGGTGTTTGCGTACGTGTTTGGCAGTATTGGCGCGTTGGTGATGGGCTCCGGTATGAGCCTTGTGATGACGGAGATAGGCAAGACCGTGGGCATCGAGAACAATATGCTTGTTGGCATTGTAACGGGCATTGTAGGTATGGCTATGGTGCTGGTGAATTACCCTATTTACAAGGCGATACTGAAGCACAGAAAGAAAAAGCACGGAGCAAGAATAATTGAGCTGAGCGACAGGCTGATGGAAAGATAAGCTGACGTTGATGACAGAATGCGAAAAAAGTAAGGGGATTAGCGTGATACTCCAGACGGAGTATCACGCTAATCCTCTTGCAATTATTCGTGGGATATATTATACGGGTACGTGATCTCTGTGTTGAAATCGATAAAGATACGTGGGTCAAACGTGTCGGAACCGATACGTTTATGTACAAGCAATGAATATCCGACGCCGTCTGCATTTGAATCATTTAATACATTCTCAATAAAATCAAGTGCGGCATTGAACAATGCTTGCATTGCCGTATCTGCGTCTATGTTAACATTCTTGGCGCTGACAGAAAAGAATTTTCCGTTGCCGCAGATGGTGACTTCGTCGTTTTCAAACATGGTACACTGACAACCGAATGCAGTGTATTTTGAACCATCCGCGGTGGAGATCAGATGAAAGTGTAACTGCTTTACGTCCTGTCTTACGCCTCCGTTTACGCACAGCAAAAGAGGGGTATCAATACCCTGCGAAAGGATGTGCGCCACATTTACGATCTGAGAAAAGGAACGTGAGTCCAACTGCAATACGTTGGGGATGCGTTTTCTGGGTAAAATAAGTGTGTGGAATTTGTAGGATGGTACGGGATGATTGCAAGCATATATTTCTTTTGATTTGTATAATGCCCTTGCAGGGATAATAAAGGGGAGATGTTGTACTGTTTTGCCTACAAGGTATCCCATGGATCGGGAACGGGCGAGCTTGAACAAAAACTTTTTCATTGCTTATTCTCCTTTGAGGACAAGGACTGACCTTCGATCAGTTCTTTAGCTGTCACCGTAGGTGACTGATGAGGTGTTAAGGAAAATGAGGATAAATTTTGTGATGATGAAACGCGATATCCGCGTTTCACCTTTTAAAATCAATAGTTAACAATGTATTTTGGGAAATGAGTTGAGTAAACTTTACTCCTGCAGAAGTCAACATTCTCTTTGAGGCTATTGTG
>JAGBHJ010000181.1 GCA_017935525.1 Clostridia bacterium
AAATATCGCCCCGAGGAGTCTGTACACGTTTTCAAATGCAACAAGGAGAGGAATTATCTCTACGGATACATGATGCCATCTACGGGCTATCTGAGAGGCTTCAGACTGCATTTCCACTCTCCGGGCATCGTGATAATGTACCCCAGACACGAATTTGGCGGAATGATCCCCGATTACGAGCAGTCAGTCAAGTTTGACAAGGCTCTTTGGAAGGGCGAGGCATGGGGCAAGATATGCGGAGTTTCCAACATTGTGGAGCTGAACAGAAAGATAAGATCCGGGGATATTGCAGAGCTTGTAAATCTTTCCGAGATACGCCACGAGAACGAAATATCCCAAATGGCAAGCGAGATTGCAGACGGCATAAAGCAGTCAAAGGTCGTTCTGATTGCAGGTCCATCATCCTCGGGTAAGACAACTTTATCCCGCAAGCTTAAGGCACATCTTGCCATAAAGGGCATAAACGCCGTTACAATGTCCACCGACGATTACTATCTTGACAGAGCGTCCCTTGTGCCCGACGAAAGCGGAAGCATTGATCTTGAGAATATAAACACCATCGACTTAAAGCGGTTTAACGAGGATATTCTAGGACTTATAAACGGCAAGCCGGTTGTAACGCGTCATTTTGACTTTAACAGCGGCACGGGGCACGATGGTGACGAATTGACCATCGGCAACGACGAATGT
This sequence comes from Clostridia bacterium, assembly GCA_017935525.1. Taxonomy (GTDB): domain Bacteria; phylum Bacillota; class Clostridia; order HGM11327; family HGM11327; genus SIG351. Next base: position 691 of record JAGBHJ010000181.1, read on the forward strand.
ATCATTGTTGAGGGTATCCACGGGCTTAACGAGGCTTTAACAAGGCAGATACCAAGGTACAACAAGTACAAGATATACATCAGCGCATTGAGCCACATCAACCTTGACGAGCACACACCAATATCTACCACCACCTGCAGGCTTATCCGCAGGGCAGTAAGGGATAATCTGTTCAGAGGCACGGAAATAGGGCAGACCCTTGATATGTGGCAGTCGGTAAGGCGAGGTGAATTCCGCTGGATATATCCGTTCCAGGAGGAGGCAAATTATATTTTTAACTCCGAGCTGACGTATGAGCTTGCGGTGCTGAAAAAGCACGTGATGCCGCTGGTAAAGACCATTGGCAAGCACGATAAAAACTTTATTGCCGCAAACAAGATATCCAAGATAATGAAATACGTCCTTGACGTGGATGACGAAATAGTGCCTTCAACATCCCTTTTGAGAGAATTTATAGGCGGATCAAACTACAAGTAAATCACAAAAGCCTTTCGCTTGACACGAAAGGCTTTATTTTTTTACATATGATCTATCAGCTCAAGGCCCTTTGTGTTTTCCAATGCCCAGTCTATTGACCACTGGTTTTCAAACAAAAGAACGTATCTGTTGTCCATATCGTGTACGACTCTTGTGGTGCTTGTAAGCTTAAGGTCGTCAACGTCGTTTACGTCGCTGGTTATCCAGCGTGCAAAGCGGTAGGGCATACGCTGAACGCTGGGCTCGCAGCCGTACTCATTGATAAGTCTGTACTCCAGCACCTCCAGCTGCAAAACGCCAACGGCGCCCACGACGTATTCCTCAATACCGATGTTGATATCCTTGAATATCTGGATAGCACCCTCTTGCGCCAGCTGAGCCATACCCTTTTGGAATTGCTTACGCTTCATAGTGTTGGAAACGTGTACTCTTGCGAATATTTCGGGGGAGAAGGAAGGGATACCCTCAAATTTTACGCTCATGTCGTCCTGGCTGAGTGTGTCACCAATGGAGAATATTCCGGGGTCAAACAAGCCGATAATGTCGCCTGCGTAGCCCTCCTCGGCGGCGGTTCTGTCCTGCGCCATAAAGGACTGGGGCTGGGCAAGCTTTATTTTTTTGCCCTCCTGCACGTGGTAAACGCTCATACCCTTTTCAAACTCACCGGAGCATATACGCAGGAATGCGATCCTGTCGCGGTGAGCAGGGTCCATATTAGCCTGGATCTTAAAAATAAATCCGGAGAAATTCTCACTAAATGGGTCAACCGTACCGTTGACGGCATTTTTGGGTGAGGGGTAGGGTGCAAGCTCAAGGAATGAGTGCAAGAACGTCTCTACACCAAAATTGTTCATAGCGCTGCCGAAATATATAGGCGTCAACTGACCATTGTTTACAAGGTTGATGTCAAACTCATCGCCAGCCATATCCAACAGCTCGATCTCCTCAAGAAGTCTGTTGTAGTATGATTCTCCGATGATCTGGGCAAAGCTTTCGTCATATACGTCACCCGTGGAGGATTCAACCATTGTCTGACCGTGGTTTCCGCCGCTGTAAAGCTCTATTTGTGACTCGTGGCGCTTGTATATACCCTTAAAGTCACCATCTGTACCGATGGGCCAATTCATGGGGTAGGAGCGAATACCCAGCACGCTTTCCAGCTCCTCCATAAGGTCTATGGGGTGCTTTGCGGCTCTGTCCATCTTGTTGATAAACGTAAAGATGGGAATATGCCTCATACGGCAAACGTGGAAAAGCTTGATAGTCTGGGGCTCAACACCCTTTGCGCCGTCTATAAGCATCACCGCGGCGTCGGCAGCCATAAGTGTACGGTAGGTATCCTCGGAAAAGTCCTGGTGACCGGGAGTATCAAGAATATTGATGCAATGCCCGTTGTACTCAAACTGCATAACGCTGGACGTTACGGAAATACCTCTCTGCTTTTCTATCTCCATCCAGTCCGACGTTGCGTGGGCAGCTGCTCTACGTGCCTTTACCGCACCTGCCATTCTGATGGCGCCTCCGTAGAGAAGAAGCTTTTCTGTCATAGTGGTCTTACCTGCGTCAGGGTGAGATATAATAGCGAATGTTCGTCTTCTTTTTACTTGTGTTTCAAGTTCTGACATTGTGACAATATCCTTTCGATGTAATTTCTTATGTGAATTCCGAATATATATTATATACTATTTTTGCGGAATTGTCAAGGA
>JAGBHJ010000182.1 GCA_017935525.1 Clostridia bacterium
CCATAACAGTTTACGGCTGGGTAAGGACGGTGCGCGACAGTAAGGCCTTTGGCTTTATTGAGTTGAATGACGGTACTGCCTTTAATAACCTGCAGATCGTGTTCGAAAGGGATAGAATAGACAATTACGACGAGGTGAGCCACGTTGGTACGGGCAGCTCACTTATTATAACGGGTCAGCTGGTGCTTACTCCCGAGGCAAAGCAGCCCTGCGAGCTTAAGGCAGACTGCATCAAGATCGAGGGTACTGTTGCGGCTGATTATCCCCTGCAGAAGAAGCGCCACTCTGTTGAGTTTTTGCGTACTCTGCCCCATATCCGTCAGAGAACGAACCTGCTTTCCGCAGTGTACCGCATAAGATCCTTGGCGGCATATGCTATCCACAGCTTCTTTAACGAGAACGGCTTTGTTTACGTAAATACCCCCATCCTTACGGGTAATGACTGCGAGGGCGCAGGCGAAATGTTCCAGGTTACAACAATGGATCTGAACAACATCCCCAAGACAGAGGATGGAAAGGTTGACTATTCCCAGGACTTCTTTGGCAAGGCAGTAAACCTCACCGTAAGCGGTCAGCTGATGGGCGAAAGCTATGCCCTTGCATTCAGAAATATATATACATTTGGACCTACGTTCCGTGCGGAAAAGAGCTACACATCCCGCCATGCCGCAGAGTTCTGGATGATCGAGCCCGAAATGGCTTTTGCAGACCTCAACGACAATATGGCTGTTGCACAGGCGATGATAAAGTACATCGTAAGCTACGTGCTGGAGCAGGCTCCTGCGGAGATAGAATTCTTCAACAAGTTTGTTGACAATACTCTTATGGAGAGATTGCACAACCTGGTGGAGGCAGACTTTAAGCACATTACGTACACAGAGGCTGTTGACCTGCTGTTGAAGTCCGGCAAGAAGTTTGACAACAAGGTTGAGTGGGGTATTGACCTGCAGACAGAGCACGAGAGATACATCACAGAGGAGGTTTTCGGTTGCCCCGTATTTGTAACTGATTACCCCAAGGATATCAAGGCGTTCTACATGAAGCAAAACGAGGACGGCAAGACCGTTGCTGCAATGGATCTGCTGGTGCCCGGCGTTGGTGAGATCATCGGCGGTAGCGAAAGAGAAGCTGATTACGAAAAGCTTTTGGCAAGAATGCAGGAGCTGGGCATGGAGATCGACTCCTACCAGTGGTATCTTGACCTGAGAAGATTCGGCAGCGCTTACCACTCCGGTTACGGCTTGGGCTTCGAAAGACTCATCATGTACATCACAGGCGTACAGAATATCCGCGACGTTCTGCCCTTCCCCAGAACAACGGGCAGCTGCGATCTGTAAAAATTATCGTAAACCATATGCCATCGGGTCACAAGCCCGATGGTTTTTTTATCCTCAAATGTAAATAATTATCTTATAACATAAAAATTACCCTGCAAAGTATTGACATATCCCAAATAGTGTGATACAATAGTAACAAACAGCAGGGGGTGCCGCCGTGGAGAAGAAAGTATATATAGCTATCGACCTTAAATCCTTTTATGCCTCGGTGGAGTGCGTGGAGCGTGGGCTTGACCCAATGACCACCAATCTGGTGGTGGCAGACCCCTCCAGGACGGAAAAGACGATTTGTCTGGCGGTGTCACCGGGGTTAAAATCCTTTGGAGTGCCGGGCAGACCACGTCTGTTTGAGGTCATACAGCAGGTAGGCGTGGTGAATGCAAGGCGCAGGGCAAAGGTACCTACGGGGGTGCTGACGGGCTCCAGCTGTAATACCGTGGAGCTGGCGGAGAATAAATTTCTTGCGGTGGATTACATGGTAGCGCCACCTCGTATGGGGCTCTATATGGAGTACAGCACGAGGATATACGATATTTACCTCAAATACGTCAGCGAGGAGGATATATTTGCCTATTCCGTTGACGAGGTGTTTATAGACGCCACCCATTACCTCAAATACGCAAAAATGACCCCTGTGGAGTTTACCCGCAGGATGATTTTGGACGTTTTTAATACTACGGGAATTACCGCCGCGGCAGGGATAGGTACAAATATGTTTTTGTGCAAGATTGCCATGGATATAGAGGCAAAAAAGATACCCGGGGATGAGCACGGCGTAAGAATAGCGGAGCTTAATGAGATGTCATTCCGCCAAAAGCTGTGGGACCACAGACCATTGACGGACTTTTGGAGGATCGGCGGCGGATACGCAAGCAAGCTGGAGGCCCACGGAATGTACACCCTTGGGGACGTGGCGCTTTGCTCGGAGTACAACGAGGAGCTTTTGTACGAAATGTTCGGTAAAAACGCAGAGTTATTGATAGACCATGCCTGGGGGTGGGAGCCCTGCACAATGGACGAGATAAAGGCGTACAAGCCCCAGTCCAGCAGTCTGAGCTCGGGGCAGGTACTGCAGGAGCCGTATAAGTTTGACGAGGCAAAGCTGGTTGTAAAGGAGATGACGGATAGCCTTACCCTTGACCTGGTGGAAAAGGGGCTTGTGACGGACCAGATGGTGCTTACCGTTGGCTACGATGTGGAAAATCTTAAGGACATAGCTCGTAAAAAAGCATACGGCGGCAACGTTGTCACAGACAGATACGGCAGGCGTATACCTCAGCATGCTCACGGCACG
>JAGBHJ010000183.1 GCA_017935525.1 Clostridia bacterium
AAGTCCGATTTTTGCTGCACTTTCTTTGTTAAGATAATTGCCAAACCCGCCGGCAACTAACAAGGATGAAATATCTGCAAAATTTAATTGTTGATTTTCTATAAGCGTAAGCACACCCGCATATATTGCGCTTTTGGCAAGCTGCAGCGCACGGATATCCTCCTGCACCAACGCTACGTTTGGTGCAATAAGTGCCTTATCACCGTTAAGATAACCCGTTTGCTCAACCTGTCCGTTTTCCACAAGACACGCTACCGCATCAATAAGGCCGCTGCCGCATATTCCTGTTGGCTCTGTATTCCCAATAACGTGAGCAACGAGCTTTCCGTTTTGCAGCGTCACTTTGTCTATAGCGCCCTTTACAGCCTGCATACCTACAGAGATACCTGCGCCCTCAAATGCCGGACCTGCTGCTGTAGAACAAACGGTCAGCTTGCCGTTATGCCACAATGCCATTTCTCCGTTAGTGCCAATATCCACAAGCATTGTTGTATTATTATTGTACAGCTCTGTTGCAAGTATTGCACAGGTAATATCTGCCCCTACAAAAGCCGATATGCAGGGCGGAAGATAAACGGGAATATCCGATTGCAGAGCCGACAGCGAAAGCTTGCTTGCCGCAAAGGTTTGCCCAAACAATTGCTTTACGTCAAAGGGAGCGTGAGAAAATGGCTCAAGCGACTGCTCTGCAAGCAAGGAAAGCATAACCGTATTGCCTGTTATGACAACGGCATCTATTTTTCTTGTATCAATAACAGCCGAAAATTCGGTGATCATCTCGTTAAGCGCACGGCGAATGGCCTGCGAAAGCAACTCGGTCTCACCGTTTATTGCAGCTTCTATTCGTGATACGACGTCCGCACCCCATACACATTGGGGATTGACACGTGAGGTTTCAGCAAGGATGCTACCCTCAGCGTTGTAAAGGCGTGCCACCAAGGTGGTAGTACCGATATCAACGGCAACCCCGTAATCTGAAAACGTAGGGTCAAGCTTAATTTTGGGCAAAACACCGTGCGTGGCTATCTGAGTTTCTTTAACGGCTGACAGCGTTTGTATTTGGCAATCACCTACGGCTTGCGTAAGGCAGGCCAAGCGAATACCACCAGAAAGCTCATTTTCGGTAAGAAGACGGATTTCTTCCGCCGTCGGCTCGGAAAGCTTGCCTTTTGCTATAACCTTGCATTTTCCGCAAATTCCATGCCCGCCGCAGAGTTTCTCACCCATTGTTATTTCAGAAAGGGTTGTTCCCCATTCGGCAAGGATTGGTTTGCCGTTTAGGACAACCTTAATTTTTTGTTTCATAATACTCCCTTGCCGCCGAAAAAAATGCGTCAATATTTTCCCACGGGGTCATAGGTGGAATATCGCATCCCGAGGAAAGCACAAAATTTGGATATTTTGCGCAGCTTTCCAAAAGAGAGCGTGTGGTATTCTTTACGTCATCGGGTGTACCCATACACAGTACGCCTGCAGGATCAACGTTGCCCATAACCAACACGTTATCGGGAACCTGCGCAAGTATATCGCTTTCCATATCAACGGCATTTCCGAAATGGTATGCGGCGGCGCCTACCGATAAAATTGATTTCAGCATTTTGGAAACGTTATCGCCACAGTTATGATAAATAACTAAAAAAGCGTCATCCTGAACGGCGTCGACCACCCTCTTAACGTAAGGGGAGGAGAACTCTTCCTCCAACGAGGGTGATAAAAGGCCCGCAACAGGCTCTGCCATCATAATACCGTCCGCCCCCGCCGCCTTATATGCCTTTGCATAATCAATAAGGAAGGTTGTACATTTTTCAAGCACGAGATGCACCATATCGGGATCTTCATAGCAAAGTGTCATAATCTCTGACACATCAAGCAGTCTTGCCGCCAAAGAGAAAGGGCCTATAATGCCCGAAAAAACAGGGCGGTCGGTTATTTCCTTGGTAGCCTTTTTTATTGCATCTATGTAAATGCGTGTTCTTTTGCTGCCCACAGCGGGAATTTTGAGAGCTTTTGCACCATCCATATCTTCTATAAGGCGGCCCTTAACAGTCGGCACCTCATTTTCTGATACTGAAACGGTAGCCCCAAAGCATTCTGCCTCTACAGATAAATCCATAAAGCTGACGGCGGCGGCGGCATCTGTATTTTGGGCAACCGCTTTCATCCCTTTAGCCTGCAGCTCACTGTCTGCGATAAGCTCCCTAACGGTTGTGCCAAGAAGACTTATGCAAGGAAAGGAGAGAATGGGAATGGGCTTTTTTTGTTGCTCACCTTTAAGCGTGCGCAACCATAATTGTATATTCTGTTTCATAGAAATTCCTTTTAATTAATACCTTCCTAATTCATATGCAAGCTTTGTAATCTCGGTCATATTTTGAAACGACACGGAATTGGGAATGGAATGGTCGGAAGCAAAGATATATCCGCCGCCCTCTTTCATTGCGGGGATAATACGCATCATTTCTTGCTTTACAAGCTCAATATTATCCCACAGCTGCGCATTGATTCCGCCATGGAAGGCAAGCTTATCGCCGTAAAGTGACTTTAGCTTAAACGGATCCATTCCTGCCTTAATTTCCAAAGGATTAAGCATTTCAACGCCTGTTTCCACAATATCGGGAAGAAGCGGCTCAATAAATCCGCAGGAATGAAGCTCGGTAACCAAGCCCCTCTCGTGCGCCCAATCAACCGCTTTTTTATGATACGGCTTTAAAAGCTCCCTGTAGAGAGCCGGTGAAAAGAAGGGCGAGCCCTTATATCCCATATCATCACACCAGAAAATACCGTCAAACTCATAACCTGCATCAAGTATGCGCTGGCACAGGTCGAGCGAGGTGCTTAAATAGGTATCAAATACGTCAGAAATCCATTCGGGCTCCTCGTACATTCCTATGAGCATATTCTCGGTGCCAATCATGCGTGTATGTGCAACGTCAAAGCCAAACCAGACAACAAGCTGTAAAAAACGGCCCTCTGCCTTCCATCTGGGATAGTTTTCCTCAAGATATTTCCAAGGAATTCTATCGTCGTTATAGGTCATCAT
>JAGBHJ010000184.1 GCA_017935525.1 Clostridia bacterium
ATTCTCGTACACAACATAATACGCATTCCGTTGTGTATTGTGTTATTTCTTTACGGTGGTTAATTACCACATAATACGCATTTTGTAGCATTTTTGCTTTAGCAGAAATACATCCATTGCTGAACAAAGGAGAAAAAATGACAAACCACCAAAAGATCAAAAAGCGCATGGTCGAGCTTTGCATAAAAAACAACTTCACCAACAGAAAGCTGTCAAGGCGTTCCGGAGTACCACTCTCCACTATTGGAAACATAATGTATGGCAGAAGCAAGAATCCCGGCATCGTCACCATATTCAGGCTATGTAATTCAATGGGTGTAACAATGAACGAATTCTTTGACGGCCTTGACCTTTCCCCAACAGAAAAGCAGGACGATGACGAGCAGAAGACAGAAGACCTTAACGATTGACCCAACAAGGAGAACAAAATGACAAACACAGATGAGATCGTAATAGATTTGGGAACCATAATCGCGCTTATACGCCGCAGTATTCACTTGATAGTTGGCGTAGCGATTGCTTGCACTGTTTTGACGTATATTGTTTGTGCAGCGTTTGTTGAGCCTACGTATAAGGCAACCGCATCAGTCTACGTGCATGACGCCAACGCAAGGGACGAGATCACAAACAGCGCCAATATATCCACAGTAGAAAAGCTCTTGAACAGCGTTGTCTTTGTGATAAGAAGCGCCAACGTTGTGGACAAGGTGATAGACCTGCTGGGATTGGATTACTCCACAAAGGAGCTGCAAAGCATGATCTCCGCATCCGTCGAAACGGGTACGAGCGTGATATACATATCCACCAACTCTACCGACCCCACCGAGGCAAGCAACATAACCAACACCCTTATTAAGGTTGCACAACCCATTGTAATGGACATCATAAAGAACGGCGAGCTGGTACCCGTAGATAATGCAGCTATCCCAACAACACCCGTTTCCACCTCTCCCCTTATCAGCGCCTTGATCGGCGGATTTTTGGGTGTTGTTGCCCTGATTGCCGTAATGTTCATTATGATGGTAATGGATAAAAAAGTACATACCGAGTCAGATCTTGCAATAGATGATATCCCCGTTTTGGGCATAATTCCAACAATTACGGATTAAGGTGGTAAGTGTATGATAAAATTTTCTTTTACAAATAAGAAGCAACAAAAAGCACCCAATATCGATCTATACGATAAGCGCCGCAGATTCCGTTGTTTGAGTGACGATTCTCCCTTTGCAATTAAGGAGGCATACAATGCGCTCCGTGCCAATCTGCTCTACATGGGGGATTCAGAGAATTGCCCCGTTATTGCCGTAACCAGCGCTGAACCAAATGAGGGCAAAACGTTGAACGCAGTTAATACAGCTATCGCCTTTGCGCATATGGGCAAAAGGGTACTGCTGATAGACGGAGATATGAGAAATTCATCCATACCCAAATACATAGAGCTCAAAAACAAAAACGGATTAAGTGAATATCTTGCAGGCTTGTGTCCCGAGCCGGAGATCCAGCAGACACCAATTGAAGGTCTTTGTGTGCTGACAGCAGGCAGAACACCGCCAAATCCGTCGGAGCTTTTGTATTCCGAGGGAATGAGTGTGCTTTTAGAAAAAGCAAGAGCAGCCTTTGATATTGTATTTATCGATACCCCTCCTGTCAACGTAGTTTCGGACTCCCTCTCTCTTGCAAACAAGGTCAAGGGATATTTGTTGGTCGTTCGTGCAGGAGAAAGTGAAAAGCCGTCCATAAAGCAGGTTGTAGAAAAGCTTAATGCAGTAAACGGCAGAGTGCTTGGCTTTGTACTCAATGACGTCAACCCCAAAACCGCAGGAGTAAAGGGCGCTTACGGTAAGTACGGTAAATACGGCAAGTACAGCAAATATAGCAAATACAGTAAGTATGGGGGCGACACTTGAGCATGTCCAACGTACAGCTTATAGATTTCCACGCACACGTTCTACCGGGGATGGACCACGGATGTAAGAATATTACTGAATGCAAAAAGCAGTTATCCCTTGCAATGTCCGCAGGAGTTTCAACCGTCGTTGCAACACCGCACTTTTATCCTCATCAGCATAACGTTGCAAGCTTTATCTCCCGCCGCACAGAGGCATTGGATCAGATAAGCAGACTTTCGCAACGGCCAAATATTATCCCCGCCGCAGAGGTATTGTACTGCAAGGGACTTTCCGATATGCCGATGCTGGACAGCCTTACCATAGGCAATACGGACTGCATTCTGTTGGAGATGCCCTTTTCCAGATGGAAGGGAGAGTATTTTGAGGAGATCGACCGACTGATAAACCTCAGAGGATACAAAGTCATCCTTGCTCACGTGGACAGATACTCATCACCAGATATAGAAACAGCCCTTAACATGGGATGTCTGGGACAGCTGAACGCATCTGCCGTCAAGCCCATATTCAACAAAATCGCCTATCTCCATTGGATAGACAGAGGTAAGATAGTCGGGCTTGGCAGTGACATCCACGGCACTTATTACGGATACAAGGAGTATTCACGAGCCGTCAAAGCCCTCAAGAGCCGCACACACGGCATAATGTTAAATTCGCGTAACGTCTTATTATAATATTTTTTGCTTTTCGGGTACTACGCCATTGTGCGGGTACCCGTTAAATATTTTATCCCCCTTGACATTTCCATCTTTTTGTTGTACAATATATACGTACTCCCGACATGAGGATATTCCGGCTGAAGGGTGACGGCTTTATTCACGCAATTACCATGCCCGGCCGCACCGTATCCGTGTGGCCTTATTTTGTTGGGAAAATACACAGAAAGGATGATTATATGGAAACACGAGTTGCAGTAATGAGCATAATAGTGGAGAACAAGGACTCAGTTGCCCAGCTCAATTCCCTGCTCCACGAGTATGGCGAATTCATCATCGGCAGGATGGGTATTCCCTACAAGTCAAAGGGCATCAGCATCATCAGCGTTGCACTTGACGCTCCGCAAAACACCATTGCGGCACTTTCCGGCAAGATTGGCAAGCTGGAGGGCATAAGTGTAAAGACCGCGTATTCAAGCGTGATCACCAATGAGCAATAATACCCAACTGATAGATAAGCTGGCAAAGGAGCATAACCTCTCCGTGGAGGAGTACGAGTCATTGCTTTTGACCTATACGGATGAGGACAAATCCTACGCCGCAGAGCTTGCTTTGGCGGCAAAAAAACAGATATACGGGGACACGGTGTTCCTCCGCGGGCTGATAGAGATCTCCTCGTATTGCAAAAACGATTGCCTTTATTGTGGGCTACGTCGGAGCAACAAGGATTGCCTGCGTTACAGATTGGATAAGGAAACCATCCTTGCCTGCTGTAAGGAGGGCTATTTCCTCGGCTACAGAACCTTTGTTCTGCAGGGTGGCGAGGACAACCACTTTACCGACGAGGTGATGGTTGACATAGTTTCTTCCATCAAGAGCCTCTACCCGGACTGTGCGGTGACCCTCTCCCTTGGCGAAAGGAGCTACCAAAGCTACAAGGCACTTCGCTTGGCAGGGGCTGACAGATATCTTTTGAGGCACGAAACAGCATCAAAGGAGCATTACCAAAGGCTCCACCCCCAAAGCATGGAGTATGAAAACAGGATCAGATGTCTCAACGATCTTAAGTCCCTTGGATTTCAGACAGGATGCGGATTTATGGTGGGCTCCCCATACCAAACCATGCACGAGCTCGCTATGGACCTGAAGCTTGTGGAGGAGTTTTCTCCACAGATGTGTGGCATTGGTCCGTTTATCCCCCACCACGCAACACCATTTAAGGATATGTCCGCAGGCAGTGTTGAGCTGACGTGCTTTTTGCTGTCCCTTGTAAGACTTATAAAGCCCTCCATACTGCTCCCCGCCACAACGGCGTTGGGTACCCTACACCCACAGGGTAGGGA
>JAGBHJ010000185.1 GCA_017935525.1 Clostridia bacterium
CCAAAAATATAGAATATATTGGCGAGGGAGCGTTTTACGACTGTAATTTTTACGGTCTGGTGCTGATGCCTGCCGAGCTGGTGGAGATCGGTGATCATGCGTTCTTTGAGGCAAAGATCGACAAGCTGGTGCTTAACGAAAAGCTCCGCATAATAGGCAACAAGGCGTTTGCGGGCAATGATATTGTGGATATATATATTCCTGCCACCCTGGAGGTATGGGACAATGCTTTTGTGGGCTGTGCCGCCCTTAAGAACATAGTTTTTGAGTACGGTCTTAAGTCCATTGCCACGGGCGCGTTTATCGGTTGTAAATCCATAAGTGAGATAAGACTGCCCGTGACCCTTACTGCTGTTGGTGACTTTGCGTTCAGTAATTGCACAAGCCTTAGCAAATTAAGGCTGCCGTCAGTTTTGACGTCCATTGGTGAATACGCCTTCAGCAATACCGCATTGGAAAGTGTAACGTTGCCCGAGGGCATCAAGAGCATCGGCGAGCACGCATTTTCCAGCTGTAAGAGCCTTGACGTCATCAATTACGAGGGCACGGTTGATCAGTGGAAAAAGGTGGTCAAGGGCAATAGCTGGGTAAAGGAGGGCATAGCGGTGGTGTGCAGCGACGGCATTGTGGAAGCCCTTACGGGAAACGTAGTTGAGTGAGAAAATGAATTTAATATGAATCGAAATTGAATCAAAGTCAAAAGGAGGATTGTCAAAATCCTCCTTTTATGATATAATATTACTCATGTTGCGCAAAAAACTGCGCAAGCGTAAAAGCAAAGCCGTCGGATGCAATAGTCCGTCGGTTAAATATTATATGAGGTGTTATTATGAAATACATTAACAAGCTTCTGCTGACAGTAGTCGCAATTATTGTGGCTATGATGCTGGCAACGGGCTGTGGCGCAGAGGGTACGGGTAGCGTGGACAATACCACACCCACACCAACGCCTACTCCCACGGAGCCTGCCCACCAGCATTTATTTGACGAATTTGTTGAGGATCACCAGCCTGACTGCGTCAATGACGGTTACACAGTATATAAGTGTGAATGCGGCGAGACAAAGAAGGAAGTTTACCAGACTGCCTACGGTCACGATTATAACGAGATGACGTGGGAATGCAGAAATTGCGGATATAGACCCGCAGGTGCAGGCATGGTGTTTGAGCTGAATGAAAACGGCACGTACACGGTTGTGGATAAGGGCACTTACAGCGGCGATTGCTTTGAGATCCCCGCACAGTGGAACGGCGTTGACGTTACTGCAATAGGTGACGAGGCGTTCAGATATTCCGGCTGGATGATGAGCGTTGTTATCCCCGACACAATAAAGACCATCGGCAATTACGCATTTGCAAGTACGTATCTTGAGTCCGTGGTTTTGCCCGAGGGCTTGGTTTCGTTGGGGGAGAGAGCGTTTGAAAATTGTGATTCCCTTTCTTCCGTAACATTCCCCTCCACGCTGGTTGAGATCGGAAGCTGTGCGTTTGTAAACTGCCCCCAGTTAAAGACTGTTGAGCTGCCTGAGGGTATTACCACATTGGGCGAGGCAGCGTTTGGCTATTCCGGTATTGAGTCATTCACTCTGCCGAGCAGCATTACGGAGTGGGGCTCCGTGGTTTCCGGCTGCAGAGGCCTTACAAGCGTTGTTATGCACAACGGCGTAACAAAGATCGCAAGCAATGCATTTATGGGCTGCGAGGCACTTACAAGCATCGAGATCCCCGACAGCGTGCAGGAAATAGGCGACAACGCATTTAACGGTTGCACCGCACTTAAGAGCGTAAAGCTCCCTGCAGGACTCAAGTCAATAGATTTCTATACGTTCTACGGTACGGGTATTGAAAGCATTGAGCTTCCCGACAGCATGGAGAGCATAGGTGCAAGCGCATTTGCAAATTGCCCTGCACTTGCTACCGTTAAAATGGGTGACAATATCAAGAGCATTGGTGCTAACGCTTTTGACAATACTCCCTCTATGCAGTGGAGCACCTACGACAACGGATACTACCTTGGCACAACGGCAAACCCCTATAAGTATTTTATTACGACCACCAGCAGAACCGTTACCTCCTGCAAGCTCCATGCTGACACAAGGATGGTGGCAAGCGGCGCATTTTCCAGCTACCTTTCATCAAATTACGTTCTTGAAAGTGTTGAGCTGAACGACGGTCTGGAGATCATCGGCATGAGCGCGTTTGACTACGCACAGTCCCTTATTAACGTGGTGATCCCCGACAGCGTAACATTTATCGGCGAGGGCGCATTTGCAAATTGCGGCGGCTTGGGCATGGTAAAGCTTCCTGCAGGCATCAAGGAGCTCCCCAAGAGATTGTTTGCAAATTCCGTGCTTGACGAGATCGTTATCCCCGCAGGTGTGGAGAAGATCGGCATCAGCGCATTCTACGGCATATACGTGGCAACGGTAACCATCCCCGCATCCGTGACGGAGATCGGCGCAAGCGCATTCTCTGTTTCCGACGTACACTTTGAGGGAACTGTGGCACAGTGGAACGCCATTACAAAGGCGGAAAACTGGAATTCTTCGGGCTACACCGTAACCTGTGTGGACGGTCAGGCGTAAGATAAAGTCGGTTTCTGCCACACTATTCATCGAAAAATCGTAACTCCGCCTATGAGCTGGGTGTGATCGTCACGCCAAGCTCGTGGGCGGAATTTTGCTTTGAGGGGCGTTTTGTGTGCTGTGGGATAAGGGATGGACCAAAGACGGTCTTATCCCTGCTCCAAATGAGAATTGTTCAATTATTTTGTATAAAAATGCAAGAAAGTATTGACAAACTTGCAAATATAGTGTATAATATACATTGTAATGATGCAAAAATGAATTTTTCGATATTCTTTCTCGCAAAAACGGTAAAAGAATATGATAGGAGATAATATGAAAGTAGAATTGAATGAAAAATCCAATCTTTTGGAGTATGATACGTATAAATTTGAGCTTCAGGACGTAGCGGAGCCGAATCTGTACAGGGAGATATTCCCCTATAACGAGGTGCCCAAGGTGCCCTTTAACTACCGCAGAGTGCCTATGGAAATGCCCGAGGAGATCAGAATAACTGATACCTCATTCAGAGACGGTATGCAGTCCCAGGCGCCCTATTCCGTAAAGCAGATAGAGGACATTTTTGAAATGCTCCACAGACTGGGCGGAGAAAAGGGTATAATCAGCCAGACGGAGTTCTTTGTATATAGCCGTAAGGACAGAGAGGCTATTGAGCGTTGTATGGCAAAGGGCTACAAATTCCCCGAGATCACAACGTGGATCAGAGCCACAAAGGAAGACTTTAAGCTTGTAAAGGATATAGGTATAAGGGAAACGGGTATTTTGGTAAGCTGCTCCGACTACCACATTTTCAAAAAGCTTAAGATGACAAGATCCCAGGCTCTGGAGCACTATATGTCCGTTGTAAAGGACGCTATCAACGCAGGTCTTGTGCCCAGATGCCACTTTGAGGACATTACAAGGGCGGATTTTTATGGCTTTGTGGTTCCCTTTGCAAATGCGCTGATGGATCTTTCCGCAGAGTCAGGCATTCCCGTAAAGATAAGAGCCTGCGACACCATGGGCTACGGTATTCCTTATCCGGGCGTTGCATTGCCCAGAAGTGTTCCGGGAATTATATACGGCTTGCAGCATTATTCCGGCGTTGCTCCTGCACAGCTGGAGTGGCACGGACATAACGACTTCTACAAGAGCGTTACAAATGCGGCTACGGCATGGATGTACGGTGCATCCGCCGTTAACTGCTCGTTGTTTGGCATTGGCGAAAGAACGGGTAACGTTCCGCTGGAGGCAATGGTGTTTGAGTATGCATCCCTTAAGGTTACGCTGGACGGCATGAACACAAAGGTCATAACAGAGATCGCAGATTACTTTACAAAGGAAATGGGCTACCAGATCCCCGATATGACTCCCTTTGTGGGCAAGCACTTTAACACCACAAGAGCAGGTATCCATGCGGACGGCTTGCTTAAGGATGAGGAGATATACAATATCTTTGACACAAACGTGCTTTTGGACAGACCTGCATTGGTTGCTTGCAGCAGTACGTCGGGTCTTGCAGGTATTGCATATTGGATAAACGTTTACTTTGGCCTTAAGGGTGAGGACAGAGTGGACAAAAAGAGTGACCTTGTCATCAACATCAAAAAGTGGATCGACGAGGAGTACGAGGGCGGCAGACAGACCGTTATCAGTGATGATGAGATGATCGAGCTGATAGAAAAGTTTGCACCCGGTAAATTCAGACATTGATATAGCAATATGGGGGACTGGTTTCAGTCCCTTTATATTTAGATAAGAGGGCAAAATGGATATTAAAGAAGAATCGTTAAAAAAGCATTACCAATGGAACGGTAAGATAGAGGTGGTGTCCCGTTGCAGTATAGAAACAAGGGAGGACCTTTCTCTGGCGTATACTCCCGGTGTGGCACAGCCCTGCATTGAGATAAACAAGGATATCAACAAATCATACGAGCTGACAAGGCGCAACAACCTTGTGGCGGTGGTGACGGACGGCACTGCGGTGCTGGGCTTGGGTGACATTGGTCCCGAGGCAGGTATGCCCGTAATGGAGGGCAAGGCGGCATTGTTTAAGGAGTTTGCCGACGTGGACGCATTCCCCATCTGCATAAGGTCCAAGGACGTGGATGAGATAGTCCGCACGGTGTACCTTATCAGCGGCAGCTTTGGCGGAATAAATCTGGAGGATATAAGCGCCCCCAGATGCTTTGAGATAGAGCGCCGTCTTAAGGAGATATGCGATATCCCCGTATTCCACGACGACCAGCACGGCACAGCGATAGTGGTTGCGGCGGCGCTGATAAACGCCCTTAAGGTGGTAAAAAAGGATATTGCCAACGTCAAGGTAGTTATAAACGGTGCAGGCTCTGCGGGATGTGCCATCGGCAAGCATCTGTTGAATATGGGTGTGGAGCACCTTGTGATGGTGGACAGATTTGGCATTATCGCAAGGGATATGGAAGGCTTGAACCCTGCGCATCAGGAGATGGCAATGAGCACCAACTGCGAGCTTTTGCACGGCGAGCTTAAGGATGCCATGAAGGGCGCCGACGTATTTATAGGCGTTTCCGCCCCGGGCATCGTCAGTCAGGAGATGGTTGCATCCATGGCAGAGGATGCAATAGTATTCCCCATGGCAAACCCCACCCCCGAAATTATGCCCGACCTGGCAAAGAAGGCAGGCGCAAGGATAGTTGGCACAGGCAGGAGCGACTTCCCCAATCAGATTAACAACGTGCTTGCATTCCCGGGAATATTCCGTGGAGCGCTGGATTGCAGGGCAAGCTGTATAAACGAGGAGATGAAGGTGGCAACGTCATACGCATTGGCGGCGCTGATACCTGACGACGAGCTGAATGAGGAAAACATAATAGCATCCGCCCTGGATAAGTCAGTTGCAAGGGCAGTAGCAGAGGCTGTTGTGGAAGCGGCGCACAAAACGGGCGTTGCAAGGATCTGACCAAAACAAGTACAGACAATAATACATCATCCGTCATACAATGGAGTAAAAACAAAAAAGGAATGACGGATAATGAATGATATTGCAATTATCAGCATCTGGCTGCCCTTTGTGGGGACTGCCTTGGGTGCTGCGTGTGTATTTTTTATAAAGAGAAGCAGAGGACGGGGCTTACAGAATGCTCTTACGGCTTTTGCGGCGGGCGTAATGCTGGCGGCAAGCGTTTGGAGTCTTTTGATACCGTCCTTTAATGCTTCTGCCAATATGGGTAAGCTATCCTTTTTGCCCGCGGTGGTAGGCTTTTGGGTCGGAGTGCTGTTTTTGCATCTGACGGAGAAAATGCCCACCGCATACTCAAGGGCGATGGGTGACAACGGGCTGTTGGTGCTGGCGGTGGTGTTGCACAATATCCCCGAGGGAATGGCAGTTGGCGTGGCGCTTGCAGGGGCTATGTCTGCGGCGGGCACGTTGACGTATGCGGAGGTGCTGGTGCTTTCCATCGGCATAACCGTGCAGAATATCCCGGAGGGGGCAATAATCTCAATGCCCTTGGGGGCGGCAGGCGGCTCGGGAAGATCTGCCTTTGCATACGGAATGCTTTCGGGTGCGGTGGAGCCGTTGTTTGCGTGGCTGACCGTGCTGGGAGTTGGGCTTGTGGCGCCATTGCTACCCTACGTGCTTGGCTTTGCGGCAGGGGCAATGATATACGTGGCGGTGACGGAGCTTATCCCACGTTCTGCAAAAAACGACGGCGGTGACGGCGGGATAATCGCTTTTTCCGTTGGGTTTTGTGTTATGATGGTATTGGATGTGGTGCTGGGGTGACCTTTGGGGCAATTCTCGCAAAGCGAGAGTTGTTTTACGGTCTGCGGGGTGGTGTTTTTACTGACAGAATGGTAGAATTTACCCAAGAATCGATGCGGAAGGCATCACATGGAGGTAAAAGGTATGGAAAAGAAATCAATAGGACAGTTTATTGCCGTGCTGAGAAAGGCAAACGGCATGACCCAGGCACAGCTGGCGGAGAAGCTTAACGTTTCCGACAAGGCGGTGTCACGCTGGGAAAGGGATGAGAATTACCCCGACCTGACGTTGATACCCGTTATTGCGGAGATATTCGGTGTGACGTCGGACGAGATACTCCGAGGGGAAAGGATCACAAAAGAGGATGAGGAAAACCCCGAAAAAGCGAAGAAAAAGACAGAAAAACAACTGCAAACTATGTATAAAGGAATTATACAATCCGTTTCCATACAGTCAATTGTGTGGATAGGTGTGGCTTTGCTTGGCTTGATCATTGCAATGGTGTGTAACCTTGGTTTTTTGAGGGCACATATAGGCTTTTACCTTGCCTGCGCGGTATACCTTGTGGCGGGGGTTATGACTACGATAACGGCTCTTACGTTAAAAGCTTCTGTATCAATAATGCTTGAATTTGAGGGAGAGATGCTTGACAAAGCAAGATATTTTGTGTATAATAAGCTGAAGCTTACTTATGCGGTAATAATCATGCTTTTTGCGGTATCTTTACCCTTGGCAATGGTGCGTGATGCCATGTGGGGCTTGTCGTCCGACAGCTGGCTGAGCGAGGGCGCTGTCTTTGGCTTGGTGTGCGGAGCGCTGTTATACGTAGCGTCCTACGTGGTTGACAGGATAGTTGTGAGGAAGGGCTGGATAGTCATCCCCGAAAAGAAGGCAAAGAGGGCAGATGGTGTATTCAAGAGGTTCGTTATACTTGCCTTGGCGTTGGCGGTAACGTTTTTCTGTCAGGTGTTGTTTGTGAATATATTCAGCAAATACACGTTTGCAAAGCCCGTATGCTTTGACGATCTGGATGAATTCAAAACGTATATAGAAACTACTGTTTATTATGACGACAATGGCAACAGAATAACGTTTGAGCCGATAGCTGCGCTGGATTGGGGTATAGGATATGACGTGGAGGTGATCTACCCCGATGACGACTATACAAAGCCCGACTATAATTTCCAAAAGGGTTATATTTACAGTAAGTACGGAAATAAGGTGCTACTTGAGTATGAGCACAGAAACATGGACGCCGTAACGGTACGCGAAAGATGGGACGGCGACGATCTGACAATAGAGGTATATACACGCTCTGCGCTTGGCAAGGGAGAGTTTTTTATGAACCTTGCAATGATAGGGTTTGTATTGATATACCTTGTTGAGATGGCATTGTTTGCGGTAAGCGTTGTAAATTTAAGAAGAATAATCGGCTGAAGGATCGCGTGCCCTCGGCCGAAGCACAAAAGGAGAAAATATGAGCAGAATTAAGAGCTTTGCCGACATGGTGGTGGCAAAGGGTATAACGGTCGAGTTTAAAACGTTGAACGGCACAAAGGTATATGAAGACCTTGACGTAGAAAATAGTGACGGCAGAATAACGCTGTCAAAGACGGTGGACGGCAAGTGCGCTGTACAGATCGACGCAATTATAACGGACAGAACGGCTCTCTGCACAATAAACGCAGAGGATGAAGACGGATTTGAGGGGGAGGACTGTGTTGTTATCCGCTTTGGTGAGCTGGATAAGCCTGACGAGATACAGACAAATTACGTAAGGTATGCATGCTGTACCTTGGGCATGGCAGTAAGCGGATACGATGCTCTCCACGAAAGAACGATGTCGCTTTTGGCTCGCTACGGCGGTACTCATTATCATATGTTTACGCTGTGCGGTGACAATTTTAAGACGTGGATGAGTGCAAACCCCATAAGGCTTATTACGGGCAAGACGGGCTTAAAGACTGTAAAGGGCACGTTCCTTACGGTTTCCGTGGCGGACGACCCCTTTGTTGCCATTGACAACAACTTTAAGGATGCAAGAGCCATGGGCGGTATCAGAGTGCCTCTTAAGGAGGAGAGAACCGTTACAAAGGATAAGTTCAGCGGCTTTGGCTGGTGTACATGGAACGTGTTTGAGCAGCAGTTTACCTCCCAGCAGGTTTACGCAAAGGTCAAGGAGCTGACGGATATGGGCATCCCTGTGGAGTGGGTGCTGATAGACGACGGCTGGATGCCCTATACTGAGGACCAGAAGCTGATATCATACAGAACTGACGAGGAAAAGATCCCCGAGGGTATGAAGGCGTTTGTGGAAAAGATAAAGTCCTACGGCGTAAAGTACGTGGGCTTGTGGCACACGATTAACGCATACTGGTACGGAATGCAGGAGGGCAGCCCTGCTTACGAGGAGCAGAAGGATAAGCTGGTGACATTGAAGCACGAAAACCTTATTGTGCCGTCATTGGATCCCAAAACAGGCTTTGCATTCTGGGACGAGTGGTACGGATACCTGGCAGATTGCGGTGTTGACTTTGTTAAGATAGACAACCAAAC
>JAGBHJ010000186.1 GCA_017935525.1 Clostridia bacterium
AGGGCGTTGGCGGTACAACATTGAACGTTGTTATCACAAAGAAGATGCTGGCAACTCCTGAGCAGAGAAAGAATATTGCCGCAACAATGAAGGCATACCTTATGAACGGCGGTCAGCTTGCACAGATCACAACTGCAAACCTTGATGAGCTTTTGGACGCAAGAGAGCATCCCGAGCGCCACGGTAACCTTATCGTTCGTATCGGCGGTTACAGCATCCACTTTGTTGAGATGATGGAGCACTCACAGCTGGAAATGATCGCAAGATATTCCAGCGAAGAAGCGCAGATGTAAATAAACAATTAACCGCCAACGGCGGATAATATAAACTCCATTGAAAAGGAAAAATATCATGGAAAGAACAAGAGAATATTTCAGATCGATGGTCTCCCAGAGAGGCCTCAAGCAGACCTTTTACTCAGGTCCTGCGGAGTATAACGCTGCATGGGATTACGTGGTAAGCCCCGACAAGAGACATTTCTTCTCGGTATGTGCAGAGGGTCCCAAGACGGACGCTATGATGTATGAATACATCCCCGAAACCTGTGAGATGAAGCAGTGTCTGGATACAAAGAAGGATATCATCCTGTATCCTAGAACTATCCGTCCTTCCAAGATCCATACTTGCATGAGCTTTATGGAGGATGGCAGGATCATCATGAACAACCACACCACAGCGGGTGCTCCCTCCCATCCGGGCTGGATGGTAGAGGCATACTGGAACCACACGTGGGAAGGCTTCCCGGGCTCCAACGTATTTATCTATGACCCCAAAACGGGCAAGACGGAGGACCTCGGCATCCCCGTACCCAGAGAGTCCATCTACGGCGGCGCGTATGATCCTATCCACAGAGCATACTACTTCTCCGGCTACTTCAGAGGCCACGGCTACAGACTTGACCTGGACACACGCAAGGTTACTGACTACGGCCAGGTAACGGAATTTGGTGTATACTTCCACATCAAGGGACCTGACGGCAACATCTACCTGTCCACAAGACGCGGCAGAATGCTCCGTTACAACGTTCACACACAGCAGGTTGACTTCCTTAAGGCAGAGATCCCTGTGGACGAAACTGTTTGGGAGGACTCCAGAACTCACAACGTAATGGCTTATGCGGCATTCGGTCCCGACAACAAGCTTTACCTGTGCGCTCATCACAACGAAACGGTTTACTGCTACGACTACATCAACGACGTTATGACACCCGTTGGCAGCCCTGTTCCGGAGTGGTACAGAGAAAAGTACAAGGGCAGATATCTCTTGTTCGGTATGGGCTTTGACAGCAAGGGTACTCTTTGGTACGGTCTCAAGATATTGGGCAACTGTATGCGTCTTGTAAGCTGGGACGTTCTCAGCGGCGGTGAGCCTATTGACTACGGTATAATCGGTACTCCCGAGCACGCATCATGGAACTTCTGCCAGGCTGCGATCGTTGACGACGTTCTTTACGGCGCTACAACAAACCACGCAGTTGACGGTCCCGCAATGGTGGCTATCGACCTTAACATCATGAGGGAAGACGTTGACAAGGAAAGAGAGCGTGCATGGGATCCCATCGTTTACAGAGGAACTCCCGACGTGGATCTTTACCCCGGCGAGGAAAAGCTTTCCGGTGCAGCAGCTGTTGATGCTACGGGCGACGTTAAGGAAAAGTCCGACAAGCCCAGAGAAAGAAAGACGGCAGGCGGCGGTTGGGCTCATGCAGACGGCGTTCTCAGATCAGGACAGAGCAGCTTTGCTTTGAGGACGGTTACATACTACGTAACAAAGCTTTGGAAGACAATGGACATTGATGATTCCTCCGTTTGCGAGGTATATCACGATGCAGACGGCAACGTTGTTGCTATCAGCGGCTCCGAAAGAGGCTATTACAGACACGTTGTAAGACGCGGTAAGCTCCTTTCAACGGAAAAGATAGACTATACTCCCAAGGATAAAAAGGCAATGGCAAACAAGTACAAGGGCGTTATTCTTCCCGCTGCTGCAGGCAGAGGCTGGGAGGCAGAGGCTACTTGTGAGGCAGAGCTGGCTGACGGCAGTATGCTTGTTGGTACAAGAAGCGGTTACCTTGCCATCGTTAAGAACGGTAAGCCTTTTATGCTTGGCGCAGTAAGTATGACCGGTGCTATCCACGACCTTACTGCTTCTCCCGACAGAAGAACTGTTTACGGCGTTGCAGGTGACAAGGAGGACTACGGTCTGGTATTCTCATACAGTATGGATATGGGCGTTGTTTCCCACGGCGGCTTGTACTTTGAGGGTGGTTCATCCTCCGAGGATGGCTTGGGTATTTCCTGCGAGCCCTGCTGTATTGATTTTGCTCCCGACGGCAAGTCCATCGCTATCGGCGTAAGAGACAGAATGGGTTGCGTTTACGAGTATTACTTCGAAGACGTTGAGTTTGACGAAGGCTGTTGATGACACAGGGGCAGTCTGATTGCCTGCCCCTTTTTTATAATTCAAAAGGAAAGGTTATTTTTTTATGAAGAAGGATAACAGATACTTTCGCTCTATGATGTCACAGAGAGCGATCACACAAACGTTTTTTGATGGTCCCTCGGAGTACAACGCTTCATGGGATTATGCTGTAAGCCCTGATAAGAGACACTTTGTCTCTATCTGCGCAGAAGGTCCTAAGACGGACGGCATGATGTATGAGTACATTCCCGAAACTCGCAAGATGGTTCTTTGTACTGATACCAAGAAGGATATTATTACATACCCCAGAACCATCCGTCCCTCCAAGGTGCATACATGCATCAGCTTTATGGAGGATGGCAGAGTTATTTTCAACAACCACACCACAGCAGGTGCTCCTTCCCATCCGGACTGGATGGTTGAGTCTTACTGGAACCACAGCTGGGAGGGCTACCCCGGATCTAACGTAATGATCTACGACCCCAAGACCGGCAAGACAGAGGACCTCGGTATTCCCGTACCCAGAGAGTCCATCTACGGCGGTGCGTATGACCCCATCCACAGAGCTTACTACTTTACAGGCTACTTCAGAGGACACGGTTACAGACTTGACCTTGACACACGTAAGGTTACAGACTACGGCCAGGTTACAGAGTTCAGTACGTACTTCCACATAAAGGGACCCGACGGCAATATTTACTTCTCTACAAACAGAGGTCATATGTGCCGTTACAACGTTCACACTCAGGAAGTTGATATGCTGGGCGTTGCTATTCCTCCCTACGGTAAGGGCTGGCACTTTAAGAACAACAACGTAATGGCATATGCCGCTATCGGTCCTGACAACAAGATCTATATGTGCTCTCACAGAAACGAGCTCGTTTATGCATACGACATCGAGAAGAACACAATGGAAACCATCGGCAGCCCTGTTCCGAAGTTCATCAGAGAGCTTTACGGTGACAGATTTGACGATACATACATGATCTTCGGTATGGATTTTGACAGCAACGGCGTTCTTTGGTATGGACTTAAGATCCTGGGCAACTGCATGAGATTTGTAAGCTGGGATATCTTTAACGGCGGCGAGCCTGTTGACCACGGTATCGTTGGTACGGTTGAACACGCTTCTTGGAACTTCTGCCAAGCACACATTGTTGACGACATTTTCTACGGCTCCACAACAAACCATGCAACGGACGGTCCTGCAGTAGTTGCTATCGACCTGAAGAAGTGTATGGAGGACGTTGATAAGGAAAGAGAGCTTGCTCACGATCCTATCGTATTCAGAGGAACTGTTGACGTTGATCTTTACCCCGGCAAGGAGAAGCTCAGAGGTCCTGCAGCACTTGATGCAACAGAGGGTGTAGCTGTAAGACGTGTACGCGGTGGCGCTGCATTTGCAGATGGCAATCTCAGAGCAAGACAGAGCAATAACCAGTACGGTGTATTGGCTCAGGAGCACTATGTAACAAAGATATGGGAGACTTTGGGCGTTGAGAATTCTCAGGTGGTTGAGATCTCTCACGACGAGAATGATAACGTTATCGCTATCACATCCGGTCCCGAGGGCTACTTCCGTTGCGTAGTTAAGCACGGCGTTCTGCTTGGCACAGAGAAGATCGAATACACACCCAAGGATCCTAACGTTGTTGCAGAAAAGTATAAGGACGTTATCCTCCCCGCACTTGCAGGCAGAAGCTGGCGTGCAGAGGCTACCTGTGAGGCAGAGCTTGCTGACGGCAGTATGTTGGTTGGTACAAAGGATGGTTGCCTTGCTATCGTTAAGGACGGCAAGAGCTTTAACCTTGGTGCGGTAAGCATGACAGGCGCTATTCATGACCTGGCTGTTTCTCCCGACAAAAAGGCTGTTTACGGCGTTGCAGGTGACAAGGAAGACGTTGGTCTTATATTCTCTTACAGCATGGAGACGGGTATCGTAAACCACGGTATGCTGTTCTTTGAAAACGGTGCATCCTCACCCGACGGTGTTGGTGTTTCCTGCGAGCCTTGCTGTATCGATTACTCCAACGACGGCAAGTCCATGGCTATCGGTGTAAGAGATAGACTTGGCTGCGTTTACGAGTACACATTCGAGGAAGAACTTTAATAAGTATACGGCGGAGGGGCAAAATATTGCTCCTCCGTTATCCGATAATAAGAAGGATGATGAAAATGAGGGTTGATTGCCACGTACATTCTCACAATTCGCACGACTGTAAATGTCAAGTTGACGATATGGCAAGGGCAGCCGCACAAAAGGGGCTTGACGGCATAACTGTGACTGACCATTGCGACGTGATATTGTGGCGGGACGTGGATATTACAAAAAGCATTCTGAGCTCCGTTAAGGAGGCAAAGGAGGCTGACAATAAGTATGGCGTCAGAGTTTTTTGCGGTCTTGAGATAGGAGAGACGTTCTGGCAGCCCGACGAGGCAAAAAGGGCCATTACTGCGGCGGATTACGATCAGGTGACGGGCTCTGTGCACGCTATCGATAAGGACGGGATGAACGTATCCTATTCCACCATCGATTTTTCAAAATACACGGAGGAGGAACTACATACCTTTATGACGGTGTATTTTGAAAATAT
>JAGBHJ010000187.1 GCA_017935525.1 Clostridia bacterium
GCCGTAGCAGTTGCCGGGAGCAAATTTTAAGTCAACGTCCTTAAAAAGGAGCTGACCGCCAAAATTAAAGGTGAGGTCATTGATCAGTATCATTTATATATCTCCTGAAAATAGTTCTTATTCTTTTACGTAGGCTTCCAGCCTGTATATAGGCATTCCCATATCGGAAAAGCGCTTTTCGTACTCGGTTACGATGTTGTCCTCAAATCCACTCTTGTGCAGATCCAGGGATACGTTCTTGATGGCAAAGCCGTTGGATGAGAGCATCTCAATGGAAAACTCAAAGAACTGCATATTGTCAGTCTTTTGGTGTATTTCCGCCCCGGGGGCAAGGATGACCTTGTATATGTCAAGGAATTTTTCCGACGTCATGCGGCGGTTTCTGTATGCACCCTTGGGAAAGGGGCATGAGAAATTCAAATATATCCTGCCGATGCTTTTGGCGGGGATGTATCTTGCCAGATATTCCGCGCTGCAGTTGAAAAATCTGACGTTGGTAATACCCTCGTCCACGATCTTTTTGCACGCCATGGAAAGCACGCTGGGGTTCTTTTCCACCGCAATAAAGTTGATATTGGGAGTTCTTTTTGCCAGCTCTGCAATAAACTGTCCCTTTCCGCATCCGAGCTCCAGCCAAACCGGTGAGGAATTGCCAAACATTGCCTCGTAGTCAAAATAATGGATATCCTCGGGGTTGATTATGCTGGCATTCTGGTTGCCGTAGTTTGCTCTTATAAAGAGATCGCCGTAGCCCAGTATGGTCTCGTCCAGATTTTTCTGTCTTCTCATTCTCATGTTGTTTGCCCTCATTTGTGTGTTTTGCCGTATTAAAAGCAATCCTTCTTATTATACCAAATTTTGCCGATTTTTACAAGGGGTAAAATCAAAAAATTATGGTAATATCCAAATAAACTGATTTTTATGCTGTCAAAATGGGCACAACTGCCAACAAAAAACCGCACCGAGCCAAAGCCCGATGCGGTAACGATGTTTACGTTATTACTTTGTTGTGCGTCTTCTGCCCTTTGATTCGTTGGGGAATGCAATGTTCTTGAATACAACCCATGCGCAGTATGCGATTACTGCAAGAACTACCACCAGAATACAGGTCGTAATAGCACCCTTGATCAGACCACCAACGTTAAGCAATATTGCGGAAGCGAAAGGCGTGATATTTATACATTCGATCCTCAAAGCGCCGGAATACTGCTCGATGTATCTGTCAATATAAGTGGGGAATGATTTCTTCAGGCTGGAAACGATGAGCTCTGCATCGTCCTTGTTAGCTACTGCAACCGTGATCGTGATAAAGGATCTGTTCAGATTTTCCTTGTTGGGGTCATCGGATGATGACGTTGAGGATCCAAGCTCCTCATCATCAAAGAGCTTTGTATATTCGTACTTGACGCTCTTGTCAATAATGTCAATGAGCTCCTTGACTTCTTTCTTTTCTCTCCACTGCTCACGGGCTGCCTCTGCTGCCTCGTTGTAATCCAGTCTTGCGTAGTAATTAGCAAGAGAAGCTTCTTCCAATCTCTGATTTGCAGCCATCCTTACAAGCTGTGCGGGACGGTATTTATTGATCTCAAACTCGGATCTCTTTGCCTCAAGCTCGTCCAGCTTTGCTTCCAGCTTGCCGATGGTAGCCAAGTGGTTCTCGTCAACCAGAGAGTCCGCATATGCGTCCTTGTACATCTGGAGCTGACCGTAAACTCTGTTGTATTCTGTGTTCATGTAGGAATACTCATATTCAAGATCTGCCATTCCCAGCTCAAAATCGAGAGTTTCGAGTGCCTCGCTTGCAGCTTTCTTTTCTGCTCTTGTTGCCTTATATGCCTCTGCGGCGTCAAGGGCTGCCTGGTAGAGGGCGGGGTCACAATCCTCCTTGGGAGGGAGACCGTTTTCGTCCAAAAGCAAGTACTCGGAGTATCCGCCAGACTTCAGCACGTACATAAGTGTTGTGCCGCCGTCAGTAGGGTTCAAGCGATACTTAAGCGTTGTTCCGTAGGTCATAGAGGTTACGGAGCTGATGATACCGATAAGGCCTCCGATGATGCCTGCTACGATGGCGATGGCAATGATCTTTCTCATCTTGCCTCTGAACATTCTGACTATGTCAGCAATGGATATGGTGACTTCGTCTTCGTAATGAGTGTTCTGTTCCATGTTCTGTTGTTCTCCTTCTGCAAGTTCACTTGGGCAGACATTAACTCCGCCGGGGTGTGAACTATTTATGATATTATATCATTATATGCGGTATTTGTCAAGCAAAACAAAAAATAAACAGGGAAAATACTGTTATTTTGGCATGTCTATTGACAAATGAGGGAATGTGATGTATAATAATTTGCGAATGATTCGCAAATTGGAGCAGAAAATGGAGTACAAGACAGAGCAAAGAAGAATAATATACGGTTTTTTTGAGGAAAACAAGCAAAGAGCGTTTTCTGCAAGAGGCGTGTACGAGCACGTCAAAAGCAGGGGAGTCAGCATGAGTGCCATATACAGGAATATTGCCGCAATGGTAAAGGAGGGCACTCTGCGCAAGACCGTTGAGGACAAGGAGGCTACCTACCAGCTGGTGGGGTGCGAGCATAATTGCAATAAGCTCCACTTGACCTGCGTTTTGTGCGGCAAGACGGAGCACGTAAGCCCCGAGGCTGCCGCAAGGGTAAGGGTAAGCGTTGATGAGGCGGACGGCTTTCAGCTTGACAGTATAAAGACGGTCCTTTACGGTACGTGCAGGGACTGCAGAATAAAAGCAAAGGAGTAAATAACAAGGAATGAGTATCAGAAGAACGGTTGCCGTTGTGCTGGCGTTGGTAATACTGTGTATGCAGATGACTGCCTGCGGTGACAAAGAGGATGACGGTATTAAGATCGTGACCACGGGCTTTGCCTGCTGTGACTGGGCAAGGCAGATAGCCGGAGAAAATGCGAAAGTCGAGTTTTTGCAGGATAACGGTGTTGACATCCACAGCTATCAGCCCACAGTAGAGGATATGGCAACGATAGCGGAGTGCGACCTGTTTATATGGGTGGGCGGCGAGTCCGAAGCATGGGTGGAGGATGTGCTGGAGCAGACCGAAAGCGACGGCAGACGTGAGCTTTGCTTGTTTGATATACTGGAGGATGAATTGATATGCCCCGAGGGGGATCACCACCACGATGAGGGACATAACCACCAATATGATGAGCACGTGTGGCTCTCTCTTGGCAATGCTATGCTGGCGTGTGACGCCATAGCAAAGGAGCTTTGCTTGATGGACGAGGAGAATAAGGCCACATACACCTCCAATGCGGAGGGATATATTGCCGAGCTGGAGGCGCTTGACGGAGAATACAGAAATGCCGTGACTGAGGCAAAGACAAAAACGTTGGTCATTGCGGACAGACACCCCTTTGCGTACATGGCAAGGGATTACGGGCTGGAGGTCTTTGCCGCATTTGAGGGCTGCTCTGCGGAGAACGAAGCAAGCTTTGAAACTGTGGCAAGGCTCGCAGGCAAGCTCAATGAGCTGGAGCTGGATTCGGTTATGACCATTGACGGCAACAGAACGTCAATTGCCGAGGCTGTTATCA
This sequence comes from Clostridia bacterium, assembly GCA_017935525.1. Classification (GTDB taxonomy): domain Bacteria; phylum Bacillota; class Clostridia; order HGM11327; family HGM11327; genus SIG351. The sequence goes on from JAGBHJ010000187.1 coordinate 3,583, forward strand.
CGGCGTCGGGCAGGGATGACATCAGCATATTGGTGTTGAACTCTCTGCAGACTGTAAAGGACAGCAGTATCCGTTATATTGACGTGATGAGGTCCGATCTTGAGGTGTTAAAGGAGGCGTTGGGCTGATGGCACAAATATCTTGTAAGGACCTTTGCCTTGGGTATGAATCCAGAAGAATAATTGAAGACCTGAGCTTTGAGGTCCATAGCGGCGACTACCTTTGTATACTGGGCGAAAACGGCAGCGGCAAGACCACGCTGATGAGGACTCTGCTTGGCCTGCATAAGCCCATTGCAGGGGCTGTGGAGCTGGGGGATGACCTAAAGCAGTCGGAGATAGGCTATCTGCCCCAGCAGACACAGGTACAAAGAGATTTTCCCGCATCGGTGGAGGAGATAGTGCTGTCGGGCTGCGGCGGAAGACGCGGGATCAGTCCGTTTTATACAAAGCAGGACAGACAGACTGCGCTTGACGCAATGGAAAGAATGGATATCCTGCCGCTGAAAAAGCGTTGTTACAGGGAGCTTTCCGGTGGACAGCAACAGAGGGTGCTTCTTGCAAGGGCGTTGTGTGCTACAAAAAAGCTGCTTCTGCTGGATGAGCCCGTGTCTGGACTTGACCCGAGGGTGAGCATGGATATGTATCGCTCCATATATGAGCTGAACAAGGAGGACGGTATAACCGTTATAATGATATCCCACGACATAAATGCGGCAATAAGGTATGCCAGCCACATACTGTACATCGGCAAGGAGATATTCTTTGGCAGAAGTGATGATTTTGTATCCGGCGACATAGCAAGGGGCCTTTTGACGGGAGGTGACGGACGGTGACAGAGCTGATAGATAAGCTTTTGATGTATCTGGAATTTCCCTTTGTAAGGCATGCGCTTATAGTCGGCGTGCTGGTGTCCCTTTGTGCGTCGCTGTTGGGCGTGACGTTGGTGTTAAAACGGTTTTCGTTTATTGGTGACGGGCTTTCCCACGTGGCGTTTGGCGCAATGAGCGTTGCGGCGGTGGTGGGGCTTTCCAATGAGATGACGTTGGTACTGCCCGTGACTGTTGCCGCGGCGATATTGCTCTTGTGCGGAGGTCAAAGAGCAAAGATAAAGGGCGACGCGGCAGTTGCCATGATATCTGTTTCTGCGTTGGCGGTGGGATATATGCTTATGAGTATATTCCCGTCCTCGGGCAACGTTTCCGGCGACGTTTGCACCACGTTGTTTGGCTCAACGCTGATACTGACGTTGTCAAAGACGGAGGTGTGGCTCTGCGTTGTGCTTTCCCTGGCGGTGGTGACGGCATTTGTGCTGATGTATAACAAGATATTCAGCATCACCTTTGACGAGGACTTTGCAAGGGCAACGGGCTTGGGTGTTGGCGTTTACAACGTCATTCTTGCTACCGTCATTGCGGTGGTCATAGTGCTGGCGATGAATCTGGTGGGCTCGCTGTTGATATCTGCGTTGGTGGTTTTCCCTGCGTTGTCCGCAATGAGAGTGTGCAGAAGCTTTAAGCGTGTTACGGTGCTTTCGGCAGTTATTGCAGTTGGATGCTCTTTGGTGGGACTCGTGGTTTCTATTTTGGCAGGTACTCCCGTGGGCTCGACCATAGTGGTGGCTGACATTGCCGTGTTTCTGATTTTTACGGTAGTGGGCGCAGTAAGGAGGAAATAAGATATGAAAAGAGGATATTTTGCGGTTTTTGCCGTAATATTGCTATTGATGACAAGCGCCTGCGGCAAAAGCAGCATATACAACACCGAGGGCGTGGACATAGACCTTTCTAAGGTCAGCAGTGTGGTGGCGTATGCCGAGGTGTACAATATTTATCAGGAGTATGAGTCCTATTTTGGCAAGGTGATACGCCTTAAGGGTACGTTTGACGTTTATTACGATGAGGAAAAGGATGTTAACTATTTTTCATGCGTGGTGACGGACGAGATGGCGTGCTGCTCCCTTTCCATGGAGTTTGTACTGGCAGGGGACTATTCCTATCCCGAGGATTATCCGCAAAACGGCAGCTCCGTTACGGTTACGGGCGTGTTTGGCGTTTACGAGGAGGAGGGACTTTTGTACTGTCAGCTGACGGATGCGTATTTAGGGGAGAAAGGTGCTTGAAATTTGCGAAAAAACATGGTACAATAGTGTAAAATTCATAAGGAGGTATTTTTATGGATATGGTGCTTATGACGGCTCTTGGCGTTGGCGGCGCAACGGTGATCGGTGCGTTGCTGGGATTTTTGTTAAAAAAGCCGTCCCATAAATTCAACGATATTATTTTGTCATTTGCGGCAGGAGTAATGCTTGCAGCGGCGGTGATAGGCCTTATTATTCCGTCCATGGAATACGGCGGGGAAAATAAGCTTTCAATACTGGTGACTGTGGTGGGCATCTTTTGCGGTGCGGTGTGCCTCAATCTTATTGATAAGCTGGTGCCCCATCTGCACAAGCTGACGGGCATGGAGGGGGAGGTTCATCCCGACAAAACTTCACAGCTGAATAAGGTGCTGCTGTTTGTGATAGCAATTGCAATACATAATCTGCCCGAGGGTATTGCGGCAGGTGTCAGCTTTGGTACGGAGGACGTAAGCCGCGCAATTACCGTGGCAGGCGGTATAGCCCTGCAGAATATTCCCGAGGGTATGGTTATAATTGCTCCCATGATAGCGTCGGGAATGAGCCACAAGAGGACCTTTGTCATCGCAATGATGACGGGCGTTGTGGAGGTGCTGGGTACGCTTATCGGTTATTTTGCGGTGAGCATATCCGCGGCGATACTGCCCTTTGCCCTTGCTTTTGCAGGTGGTACAATGCTGTACGTTATAAGTGATGAGATGATACCCGAAACTCATGCCCATGGCAATGAGCGCGGTGCGACCTACACTCTTTTGGTGGGCTTTGCGTTGATGATGGTGTTTGACTTTTTGTTAGGATAACGGAGGAAAAATATGTTAAAGGTTGGAGATAAAGCGCCGGATTTTACTCTGGCGGATAAAAACGGTAACGAGGTATCCTTGAGGGATTTTATCGGCAAAAAGGTGGTACTGTACTTTTACCCGAAGGACAACACCCCCGGATGCACTCGTCAGGCGTGTGCCTTTGCAGGAGCGTACAGGGAGTTTGAGGAGCTGGGAGTTGAGGTCATCGGCATCAGCAAGGACAGCATAAGCTCCCACGTTAAGTTTGCGGAAAAATACGGCTTACCCTTTGTGCTTTTGGCAGACCCGGAAAGAAAGGCAATAGAGCCATTTGGCGTATGGCAGGAGAAAAAGCAATGCGGCAAGGTCAGCATGGGCGTGGTAAGGACTACCTTTGTAATTGACGAAAACGGCGTGATTGAGCACGTGATGCCAAAGGTAAAGCCCGACACCAATGCGGCAGAGATATTGGAATACCTGCGAGGCTGATAGGATGAGAGTTATCAATGCGTTTTTCAGCCCAACGGGCGGCACAAGGGCGGTGGCGGAAATAGTTGCCAATGCTATTGGAGAGCCTTATGAGCTTGATCTTATCAAAAAGGGGCAAAAGCCCGTTTTGCTTGGCGAGGATGACGTTGCGGTAATAAGTGCTCCCGCATTTGCAGGCAGAATACCGTCCGCACAAAGAGAAAGGCTGGAGCTTTTGGAGGGCAACGGCGCCAAGGCGGTGATCGTGGCGGTGTTTGGCAACAGAGCCATTGACGACACTCTGGTGGAGCTGGAGGACATTGCAAGGGCTTGCGGATTTGAGGTAATAGCGGGTATTGAGGCTGTGGCGGAGCACTCCCTTGCAAGGATGTACGGCACGGGCAGACCCGACGGCGCGGACAGAGAGGAGCTGACGGCGTTTGGCGACAAAATAAAAGAAAAGCTTGCCAAAGGTGACAACAGCGCGCCCAACATCCCCGGCAACAGACCTTATAAGGAGGCAAAAGCCTCTGCAATGAAGCCTGTGATAAGCGATACCTGCATAAACTGCGGTGTATGTGCGGATGAGTGCCCTGTTGACGCCATAGACAGGAACGACGTTGGTATTGTGGACGACAAGCTTTGCTTTTCCTGCATGAGGTGTACGGTGGTGTGCCCCCAAGGCGCAAGGCAGAATTCCCCTGCGGTGCTGGATTCCATACGGGAAAGGCTTGCGGCGGTATGCTCGGAAAGAAAGCAGAACAAACTGTATATATAACAAAACGACCGAATGACTTTTAGCCATTCGGTCGCTTGCTTTTATTGTGATCTGATTACTTTGTGTAGATGTAAGGCTCGCCATCAAAGATAGTGCAATCGATGAGGGACTTCATGTACTTGCCGTACTTAGCCTGGATCTCCTGATGAGCATCGTCAAACTTGTTCATAGGGAAGATCTTTACAGGGAAGTTCTGGTAGCACCACTTGCCGCTGGACAGCATGTCAAGAGCGTTCTGGCAGCCCTTCTGGCTGAGGTGGAACTCTCTGGGATGTGTATTGAGAACGTCGATAGCCTTTACGCCGCAAAGCTGAAGGTCAACAAGTCTCTTTTCGCCTGTGTGGTAAGCACCAACGCAGAGCTGGCCGCACATCTTTGTCATTCTGATAGCAAGGTCGATGGACTCATTTGTCTCTGCCCACTCGTAAACCAAGTCAAGGCCGCCCTCCTGGGGATTCTCTCTGGGAGCAAGGTACTCTGCGGGAACTGTCTCAGGTGAGTAAACCTCGTCAGCGCCGTACTTGAGAGCGTTCTTTCTGGACTCCTCGTTTACGTCAACAGCAATGATCTTGCCTGCGCCGCGGAGCTTCAAAAGGCTGATGATAGCGCAACCCATGTAACCGCAGCCAACAACGCCGATGCTTGTTTCGCCGGGGAAAATGTTTCTGCACTTGCTTACTGCGCTCAATGCACAGGAGAGAGGCTCGCCGATAGCGTACTCGTCCTCAACGTTGTCCGGAATCTTAAAAATTCTGTCTTCTGTTGCAACGTTGTATTCAGCAATACCCTGGCCAAACAGACCTGTTACTCTGTCACCGGGCTTAACCTTGGTAATGTTCTTACCAACAGCCTCAACGATGCCCATGGGCTCATGACCCAGACCCTCGTCAATACCGTTGCTCTTTTCAGCAACTTCCCAAGCATAGTGCTCGGACATACATACACCGTAGTACTTGATCTTAACAAGTATCTGGTCGTCATTGATCTCGGGCTTGGGAGCTTCGATGATCTCACACTTCTTAGGTTCAACAATAACCAATTTCTTCATGATATGAATTCTCCTTTTGGATAATATTACAGATTTATTAAAGCAAGCTCATGAGCTTGTCTGTGCCTTCTTTGATCGTGAGGCCCTTTTTGAATACGCTGGATGTGCCAACTACAAACACGTCTGCACCTGCAGCGTAAAGCTTGGGAACGTTTTCAAACGAGCAGTTGCCGTCAACCTGCAGGAGGATATCCTTCTTGCCCAGCTGATCCAGCATCTTTCTTGCGCGTGCAACCTTTTCAAATGCGTTGGGAACTATCTTCTGGCCTGCAAAGCCGGGGTTTACCGTCATAACCAGCAACATACCGATCTGGTCGATGACCTCGCTGACGGACTCCAAGGGTGTTGCGGGGTTGATAGCTACCGCGGGGATAGCGCCCTTTTCCTTTATCATAGTGATGGCTCTCTGCAGGTGGATGGTGCTTTCGTAATGCACGGAAACGATATCACCCTCCTTAAGATCCAGCTTTTCTATGATGCTTTCGGGGTTTTCTGCCATAATGTGGAAGTCAAAGGGCAGCTTTGTTGCGGGGCGCATCTTGTTGTACATTTCCGGCGGGAGCATAAGGTTGGGCACAAAGTGGTTATCCATTATATCAGCATGGATAAACTGGATGCCTGCCTCCTCTATCTCCTTGAGGGAATTGCCCAGGTTCAACAGATCTGCACACATTACGGATGCGGAAAGCAGAGCCTGACGCTTGTTGGGAGCAGCCTTTGCACGGTCTGCGCCAACCAATGCGGCACCAACCAGGGGTGCGTCTGCATCCAGCAGCGCAATGTCCAGCTTGGGCATCTTGCCGGATGAGTAAACGTGTTCCTCAATGTACTTAATGATGGGCTTGATGTAAAGCTCCTTCTGACCTACCAGGCCGCCTGTAAACAGCACGCAGTCGGGGGAAAGCAGGTTGCAAGCGGAAACGATGGTCCTGCCCAGGATCTCAACTGCATTTGCAATCTCTGCCTTTGCCTTGTCACAGCCGTTTTCTGCTGCGGCAAAAAGATCCTTTGCAGTCTTGCCCTCGCCCAAAAGCTCTGCGGCAGTAATGTCAAGACCTCTGCCTGCGGCGTATTTTTCCACACAGCCAACCTTGCCACAGCCGCAGGGTCTGCCGTTTTCCACAGCGGGAACGTGGCCCAGCTCGCCTGCTGCGCCCAAGGCGCCGTTGTATATCTCACCGTTGATAACAACGCCCGTGCCGATGCCTGTGCCCAGAGCAATGCAGATAAGGGTCTTTGCGCCCTTTGCATTTCCTGCGCGATACTCGCCGTATGCGGCAGCTCTTGAATCCTGCACCAAGCATACGGGAATGCCAAGAGCGTTTTCAAACTCTTCGGCAAAAGCGGCGTTTTCAAGATTTAAGTTGGGTACCTTGATGGCTGTTCTGCCGTCGTCACTTACAGTGCCGGGCACGCCGATGCCGCAGGTAGCGACGTCGCAAAGTGCAATGCCGTTTTCCGCAAGGCTCTTGTCAAGGTGGACCTTGATCTCCTCAACGATATTGTCGATGTCGGAGACCATCAGCTTGCTTTTGAAGACAAGCTTGTTGTCGTCGTCAATGATACCCAGGGCAACCTTTGTGCCGCCGATATCAATACCAAGGTGAAGCATTACAGTTCACCGTCCTCGATCTGCTTGATCATGTCGATCCTCTTCTGATGACGCTCGCCCTCGTAGGTAGCGTTGAAGAATTCGTCTACGATCATTTCCGCAGTAGCGGAGCCGATAACTCTTGCGCCGAATGCGATGATGTTTGCGTTGTTGTGCTGACGGCACAGACGAGCTGTGTAGGGCTCGGAGCAAACTACCGCACGGATACCTTTTACCTTGTTTGCGGCAAGAGAAATGCCAACGCCTGTTCCGCAGATAAGCATGCCGTAGTCACACTCGCCGGAAATAACCGCATCTGCAACTGCCTTACCGTAAATGGGGTAGTCAGTTCTCTCGGAGCTGAATGCGCCAAAATCTTTTACTGTGTGTCCCTTATCCTCAAGGTACTTTTTGATGTGGTTCTTGAGTTCATAGCCAACGTGATCGTTACCAATAGCTATATTCATTAGTCTATCTCCTATAAAATCATTAGTCGGGCGAAAAAATATACTCTCCGCCTATTCTGTGTATATTATATAATGTTGGTGAAGATTTGTCAAGTGTTTTGAGAAATTTTTGTTTGCAAAGCTTTTTTTATAACAAAAACCCCACAGTTATAATGTAGCTTCGGCACAGCTTGAAGCAATATTTGTGCTTGTCAAGAAAAAATGACAGAGAGTGTAAAACACTCTCTGTCATTTTCCTGTTGGTGGGTAACGTATTCTATTGAACCTCAAAAACTGTCCTTAAGAGTACCTCTCGTATGAGAGGTGTCTCCTTTTTGGCGTACATAACATTACCACGTTCCGCTGAACTCAGCATTGGGATCGGGGTATTCCTCAGGATTGTACCTATTACGATATATTGAAATGTACTCGTACAAACGAGGAACCATTGCATTATAGGCTTGAATTGCTTCGGGCGTTGTTAACAAGCAAGCTCTACGAACGATATATTCCGCCATTGAATCCCACTCATCACGAGTGAAAA
>JAGBHJ010000188.1 GCA_017935525.1 Clostridia bacterium
CCTGCAAATCTGCCGTCCGGCATTGCGCCCATTGAGCTGCCGTAGCTGATGCCGCCCTCAAGCAATGAGCAAGCACCCGTATAAAGGCCGCCTCTTACGGATCTGTACTTGCCGACCTCGTCCCAGTATGTATTCAGTACACGAACCGCCATGGAGTCTGCCTCGTCGTTATCGTTGCCGAATTTAGGTGCACGGTTAAGGAGTATCTGCCTTGTTTTCTCGTAGCCGTCAAAGTTCGCATTGAGCGCCTCAACGAGCTCCTCCTTTGTGAGCACCTTTTCATCAAATACCAGCTTTTTGATAGCTGTCATAGAGTCTGCAACTGCGGCAATACCTGCGGTCTCTATCACGCCGTAGCCGTATATCGGGCCGCCGTCGTCATGATTCTTACCCGACTCAAGAACACCGTCAGTAAACACGCCCTTAACAAGCTTTGCGTGGTTTGCAGCTCTCATCTCCTGGCCTCTTGAGCAGAGCCAGCAATGAATTTCAGTAAAATGTGCCAGCTGTGTAGCAAAGCCCTCGTAGAATTCCTCAAATGTCTCACACTCAAGGAAAGGCTTTGTTACAGGACCCAGCTGATAGCCTGCCTCACGTCTTGACTTGCCGCCGTCCATTGCAAGCTCAAATACCTTTGCAACGTTAAACGATCCGTCCTCGCAGCCCGTATTGGACTTACCCGGGATCTCTATTTCCTGACAACCGAGAGTTGCATAATCTCTTGCGTCTCTCAAGGGAACCTCTATTCTCTGCAATGCGGGGATAACAAGCTTATCGCTTACAACGGTAGGATCGCACATACCCTCGCTCCATATCTTTACCACAAGGTCAAGCACACTCTGGGGGATATCCTCGCCTACTCTTACTACCATACGAGGATGCGTATCCTTGATATTTCTCAACGTCTGCAAGAACAAATACGTAAGGTCGTTTGTTGCGTCAGCTCCCGTTTCGGGAATGCATCCGCTGAGAGTTGCATTGTGAGCACCGTTTTCCCATATCTTAAACATGATGGATGCTATGGACTCCTCAACGGAAATAACGTCACCATCAGTTATTGACTTTTCGTAGAACTTGTAGAGGTACTGGTCAACTCTGCCGAGGCAGTCTACCCAGTCCCACAAAGAGAGTATCCACATAAGCTGAACAGCCTGATAAAGCGTCTCCGGCTTTTTGTGCGCAACAAATGCGCAGTTTTCGGATATCTCCCTATAATAACGCTTCTGTACAGGGTCTTCTTCCTTTTCGTAAAGCTGTGCGGCATATGCAGAATACTGCTCCAGATGAGCCATCATACCTCTTACGATTATTCTGTTAGCCTCGTAAAAATCCTTCTGATCCTGTGTTTCGGCATTTATATTCGCCCAGTAGTTTATCTTTTCCAGCATACCGTCAAGGCCGTTTTCCAGCAAGGTCACGTAGTTGGGGATAGTGTGGCCCTGGTAGCCGCCTGCCCAGTACATATCCTCACCGCACATAACGTTGTACTTTTCTTCGCCAACGTATTCCCTGCCGTGGGCATCAAGGTAGTCCCAATTCCTCGGGCGTACCCTATTTGCAATCTTGTCAAGCTCTGCCTCATGCTCGGGATTACTGCCATGGCGCTGAATGCCTATGCAGAAATGCTCCAGAAGCGGGTACATAGGTCTGGTAATTCCGACAACAGCCTCGTTGGGGAATATCATACAGGGTGTTTCCAGCCACGTATTTACGATACCCTTTGCCAGGCAAAGCACGTACGGTGCATTGGGATCCTCATTGAATGCGTCGAATATGGGATCCTTACCGTTTGTGCCAACGGGTGAGGTATGTGTATCCTCGCGGTCGTTTCTGGGTCTGAGCCTCGATTTTACGTTTTCCTGTACAAGCTTTATTCTCTCGGAAAATTCCAAGCTTGTATCCGTCATTGTATAATCCTTGTCGTGTTTATAAACCATTGCTTTCTCCGCATCTATCAGCCTACGTATCTGCTGATTATTTCATTTTGACTTTCCTCGCTCATCTGAACAAACTGGCAGCTGTATCCGCCTACACGAACTATAAGATCGCCGTGTCTTTCGGGATGTGCCTTTGCATCTATCAGATCGTCAAGGTTTGCCGTTGTTATCTGCGCCATCTGGCCTCCGTTTGCCATATAACTGCGCATTATGGCTCCGATATTCTTTCTCTGCTCCGAGGTTGCCAGCATCTTTTGAGTGAGTATAACGTTTAACGTCGTACCGCCGATACCCTTATGAAGCGGAAGCTTTGCCACTGACGCCAGCATTGCTGTAAGTCCGTTTTTGTCAGAGCCCGGCTGAGGTCCCATGGTGTTACCAAATGGGTCGCCCTTAAATCTGCCGTTAGGCATTGCGCCAACGTGTCTCGCCTGAGAAATACCGCCGTCCAGCAGCGAGCAAGCACCCGTATAAACACCGCCTCTTACGGATCTATACTTGCCCAGCTCACTCCAGAATGCATCCAGCACCCTCTGAGCCATCGTATCTGCCTCGTCATTGTCGTTACCGAACTTCGGCGCACCGTTAAGGAGCATTATCCTTATCTTTTCGTAGCCATCATAGTTTGCCTTCAGGGCATCAAGCAGCTCCTGCTTTGAAATGAGCTTGTCTTCAAACACGAGCTTTTTGATAGCGGTCATTGAATCCGCAACCGCCGCAAGTCCGCCTGTTTCCACAACTCCGTGACCGTAGATGGGGCCGCCGTCGTCATGGTTTAGACCCTTTTCCAGACAGCCGTCAGTAAACACGCCCTTTACAAGCTTGGAATACCAGGCAGCTCTCATTTCCTGTGCCCTTGAGCACTGGCAACAGAATATCTCCGTAAAGAATTCCAGCTGTGTCTTAAAGGAGTCGAAAAACTCCTCAAAGGTTTCGCACTCAATAAACGACTTTGTTTCGGGGCCTAATCTTACACCCTCGCTATCCTCGGACATTCCGCCGCGCATTGCGATCTGGAACACCTTGCCAAGGTTCATGGAGCCGTCCTCACAGCCCGTGTTGCACTTGTCGGGGATCTCTATCTCCTGACAACCAAGAGTAGCGTAGTTTCTTGCATCCTCAAGAGTTACCTCCACGTTCTGCAACGCAGGAATGACCAATTTATCGCTGACTATTGTGGGGTCGCTCATGCCCTCGCTCCATATCGTGGTAATGAGCTCCATGAGTCTTTCGGGCATATTCTCTCCAACTCTTACCACCATGCGGGGGTGAGTATCGTGAATGCTTCTTAACACCTGCAGGAACAGGTACGAAAGGTCGTTGGTTGCGTCCTCCCCTGTTTCGGGAATACAACCGCTTATCGTGGTGTTATGGGCACCGTTTTCCCATATTTTGTACATCAATGAGGTTATTGAATCCTCAACTGATATAACATCACCGTTTTTAACTGAATACTCGTAGAAGGGATACAAATACTGATCCACTCTGCCGAGGCAATCCACCCAATCCCAAAGTGACAAGCACCACATCAGCTGCACTGCCTGGTAAAGCGTCTTGGGCTTTTTGTGTGCAACGTATGCACAGTTTTCTGATATATCCTTGTAATACTGTTTTTGAACGGGGTCTGCTTCCGCAAGGTACAATTCATTTGCCTTGTTTGAGTACATCATAAGGTATTCGGACATACCTCTTACGATCACCCTTGCAGACTCGTAAAACTCAGCAGTTTTTTCTGTTTTATCGTTTATATTTGCCCAATATTCAATTCTATCGAGCATACCGTCAAGACCGTTTTCCAAAAGGGTAACGTAATTTGGGATGGTATGTCCGTAAGGAGCCGCGCCAAATACACCCTCCGCACCTATGGCGTCGTAACGCTCACAGCCTATCTCCTCCAACCTTGCAAGAGGAACCTTGTGGGTAAATGAAGGATGAATACGCGGTAACAGCCTTTCCGTTCTTTCTATCTCGCTTTCGGGATAATTGCCCTCTCTGAATGAGCCTTCTCTTATAATAAGACCCTCTCTGAAGTGCTCCATCAGCGGATAACGGGGTCTTGTGATACCAACCACCGCCTCATTGGGCTTTATGATACAGGGCGTAACCATCCACGAACGCACGATGGCGTGGGCATATACCACCGCAAAGGGATCGTCGGGCATTTCTTCAAAAACGTCCACCATTGGGTTTTTGCCATCCATGCCTACGGGAGAGCACATTGTGACCTCTCGCATACCTTGAGTAAACAATCTTGGTTTTATTTCATCCCTGACAAGTCCGAGTCTTTTGGATGGCTCGAATTTCTTGTCAAGGTAAGTGTAATCATTATATGAAAGATACATAAAAACCTCCAAAAATAAAATTCATATCAAACCACACAACAACCATCATTACCTCTCCCCAACACGCTACGTGAATACTTATCCGCAGCGCCACGTCGGGTCAGCCGAATTCACAGCAGATCTGTATATCCGCTTATTTGGTTTATCGGTTTTTAACGAATTCAGCTTTTACTATGTTTGTCAACCGCAACGATATGCCAATTGCAGTTGAGGGTCTTACCCCGCGCCGACCGACACGATCGGCGCGGGATCATTTATCAATTAAACGTAACGGCTTATTATCTCGTCCTGTGCTCTGCCGTCAAGCTGAACAAACTGGGTGCTGTATCCACCCACGCGGACGATAAGGTCGCCGTGTCTTTCGGGGTGCTCCTTCGCATCCTTAAGATCTTCAATGTTTGCCGTTGTTATCTGAGCCATCTGTCCGCCCGTTGCCATGTAGTTCTTAACAACTGCGGCGATGTTCTTTCTCTGCTCGGGAGTTGCCAGCATCTTTGTTGTAAAGATAACATTCAACGTTGTGCCGCCCACACCCTTGTAGAGAGGAAGCTTTGAAACAGAGCTGAGCATTGCCGTAACACCGTTATGGTCTGCGCCCGGGCGGGGACCCATTGTATTGCCCAAAGGCTCGCCCTTGTGTCTGCCGTCAGGCATTGCGCCCATTTGCCTACCGTAGTCAATACCGTTTGTAAGCAATGAGCAAGCGCCTGTGTAAACTCCACCGCGAACAGACTTATACTTTGCGATCTCATCCCAATAGGTATTGAGCACTCTCTGAGCCATTTCATCAGCCTCAGTATCGTCATTACCAAACTTGGGAGCACCGTTCAAAAGAAGCTGACGTTCCTTCTCATAGCCTTCAAAGTCTGCCTCCAATATTTCAACCAGCTTTTCCTTTGTGATCTTTTTCTCATCAAATACAAGCTTTTTTATCGCTGTCAAGGAATCCGCCGTTACGGCAATTCCTGCAGTTTCAATTACGCCGTAGCCGTAAATGGGACCGCCGTCATCATGATTCTTGCCCGATTCCAGCACGCCGTCCGTAAATACGCCCTTAACCAGCTTTGCATGGTTAGCGGCGCGGCACTCCTGGCCTCTTGAGCAGAGCCATGTATGCATTTCCGTAAAGAATTCCAGCTGCTTTGTGAACTCGCCGTAGAACTCCTCAAAGGTCTCGCATTCAACAAAGGACTTTGTCTTGGGACCCAGCTGGTAGTCGGGGTCCTTTGTGGACCTCCCGCCGCGCATTGCAACCTCAAGCACCTTTGCAACGTTAAACAAGCCGTCCTCACAGCCCGTGTTTGACTTGCCGGGGATCTCAACCTCCTGGCAGCCAAGTGTTGCATAATCTCTTGCGTCCTCCAGCGGAACCTTTATCCTTTGCAGACCGGGAATAACGTTTGTATCGCTGATGATGGAAGGATCAGACATTCCCTCACTCCATATCTTAACGATAAGATCCATAAGCTCAGGGAGTACGTTCTCTCTTATGCGGACACAGATACGGGGATGTGTATCGTGTATATTTCTCAGAACCTGCAAGAACAGGAACGTAAGATCGTTTGTAGCATCGGAACCATCCTCGGGCTTACAACCACTGAGCGTAACGTTGTGAGCGCCGTTTTCCCATATCTTGTACATGATGGACGTTACCGATTCCTCAACGGAAATAACGTCGCCATGCTCACGGGAATAATTATAGAACGGCAACAAATACTGGTCCATTCTGCCGAGGCAGTCTACCCAATCCCAAAGCGACAAGCACCACGTAAGCTGAACAGCCTGATAGAGGGTCTGCGGCTTCTTGTGTGCAACAAATGTACAATTTTCGGATATTTCCTTGTAATATTGCTTTTGTACAGGGTCGGTCTCCGTTTCATAAAGCGATGCCGCATGATCGGCATACTTCTGCATATATTCAGACATACCCCGTACGATAATTCTGTTTGCTTCGTAGAAATCAGCTGTATCCTTATCCTTTGCGTTAAGCCTTGCCC
>JAGBHJ010000189.1 GCA_017935525.1 Clostridia bacterium
ACTGAATAAATTTCTTCATATTATTTTCCTCTGTATGTTATTTTACAATAGATAATTGATGGCGTTGTGGATATTCTGTATGCTGCACACATCCCGTGTGGGAACCATTTCGCCATCCACAGTCCAATCCACGTTTTCGGGGGAGTAAACCAAGCCCATGGACGCCGTAGAAAACACGATGCTGTCAGAGTCATACTTCTGGGAAAGTATGGCTTCTATTATGCTGTTGAGCTCCTGGATGGTCTTGGGGTACTTTACAAGAAATATCTCAAACAAGCCGTCATTCATGCAGACCTTTTCCGGGTCAAAGGACACTATACCGCCTACGGACGTAGCATTTGACACGGCACCAAACACGTAATCATCCTCAAACACGCCCGTATCCAGCTCAAAGCGCATATGGTAGGGCTTGATGGTGGTGATGTCCTTGATACCCTCCAAAAAGTAAGCAAAATGTCCCAACGTGTTCTTGAGGTTTTGTGATGCGGAAAACGACGTCTTTGTAAACGCACCAAACGACGCAACGTAAGTAAAGTATCTGTCCCCAAACAGACCTGCGTCAAGCTTGGTAGGCTTGGCTTTTGTTACCGCCTCAGCCGCCTGCATAATATTCTTTGGGATATTAAGGCTGGTTGCAAAATCGTTTGTGCTGCCTGCAGGAATGTAGGCTATGGGCGTACTGCTGCCTGCGGAAAGAACTCCGTTTACCACCTCATTCAGCGTGCCGTCACCGCCGATGCAAACTATTCTGTCGTACTGATCAGCCAATTCCGCCGCCAATCTTGCTCCGTCGCCCTTTTGAGTGGTCATCTCAACAGTGGTGCGGTATCCGTTTTTACAAAAGGTCTCCAATATTCCGCACAAGTGCGGCACAGCCTGCCTCTTGCCTGAATATGGGTTCATTATCATCAATACTTTTTCCATCGCGCTCTCTCCTTTTACATTTATTATACCCATTTTTGCCAAAAAGTCAATAGTGTGACGACGATTTTCTTACATTATAAATGCTCTTTTTGTTTTTTAGCCATTTCGTTATTGAGCAGCTCAGTCATCACGATGGTCATCACCGCAAACAGCATCAAAAAGTAGGGGAAAAGGCTGATATCGATATAATTTGCCACCATACCGAACACCGGCGGCATAAACGTACAGCCGACGTAAGCGCTTGCCATCTGTATGCCAACTATTGCCTGGGAATTGACCTTACCAAAATTGATCGGCGTAGCATGGATTATTGACGGATATACGGGCGCACAGCCCAAGCCCGTCACCAAGAGACCCACCCTTGAAAGCGTACAGCTCTCCACGGGTATCATTATCATAGCAATGCCCACGCACACCACGGACATACCCACTCGGATAAGGTTTTTATCCCCAACCCTGTCAGCAATAAAGCCTATAATAAACCTGCCCCCAGTAAGCCCCAGATAGAACGCCGATGCGTACCCTGCGGCAACCTCGGGAGTAATGCCCTTGTGCTCAACGTAGTAGCTGCTGATCCACAGCCCCGTTGTAGCCTCAATGGTGCAATAGCACAAAAACGCAATCAGCACGTATGGCACGCCCTCTATCTTCAACGCACCTATAACGCCAACGGGCTTTTCGTCCTCGATCTGCGGGTCGGAGCTTTGATTTTGCTTCCACACAAAGAGTGTAGCAAAAAACGTCAACGCAAGCACCAGCTGAATAACGGACACCGTAACGTATCCGCCGCGCCAGCCCACCTGAGAATTCAGGCAAACGCTCATTATATACGGGCTGATGGATGCACCCAATCCCCAAAAGCAATGGAGCCAGCTCATATGCCGTGCGGAGTAATGTATTGCCACGTAATTATTCAGCGCGGCATCAACGCCGCCTGCACCCAAGCCGTAAGGTATGGCGAGTACGCACATTGCAAGCACGCTCTTTGTAAGCGAAAAGCCAAACAGCGCCACCGCCGTCATAAGCACGCTGACAGCTGTCACCATGCCCGTACCAAAGCGTCGGTTCATTCTGTCCGACAACAGGGACGAAACGATAGTACCGCCGGATGTGATCATTGCGATCACCCCTGCGCCGGAAAGCTCTGCCCCGAATTCCAGTCTTACCACGGGCCAAGCCGCACCCAAAAGGGAGTCCGGCAGACCGAGGCTGATAAATGCCACGTATATCAATGCGATCAATAACGAAGCCATATTTCTTCTCTCATTCTATATTATTCTGTGCCGAGTGAGTGTATACCCGCCAAAACACATACAATATTATACTCAAAATAAAGGAAATGTCAAGGGGGAATATGAGTGGGGCAAGAACGCCAATAGGGTACAGTCTCAATGAGACATAGCCTCTTTACTCAAGAAGAAAGTCCACTTAAAACAGAAGATGGATTAGCGAGTTAGACGGTGGGTGGGTTTCTTAAGGGAGGGGAGGGAGAAACTGTGTTAGATTGCCTTTTGCCGTTTACGGCAAAAGGTTAACGGCTTGCTTGAAAAGCAAGCTGTGCCCACCTTCCCTTAAGCACGTCTTTGTAGCTTTCTGCGTGGGCAGAAAGCGGAGGGGTTAGTCGCGATAAAAACAGTTTCAGAAACAAAGTTTTCATGCTGAGGGAACGTGAATTGGGTATTCAGGACCGTCAAGGCCGCCCTACCCCTTTAATTGAAATTTGGCGGAGATAACAAAAATCCCCTTGCACGATCCTACGCACAAGGGGTGAATGTAATATCAAAATTTATCAAGATTGGAAAGAATGTTCTCTATATCCTTACCAACCAGCTTTCTGGGATTGGTGGCTGTACAAGCGTCGTTCAGGGCACTCTCTATAATATGTGCCTTAACCTGGGCGTACTGCTCCTTTGTGACCCCTGCCGCCTTAAGAGACGTGGGGATACCAAGCTCCCTCTGCATATTCTTCAGCTTATTAACCAAGTTTTGTGCGCCCGTCTTGGCATTAAACGCAGGCAAGCCTATCAGCTTTGCAATCTTTGCCAATCTTGTTACCGTGGGCTCCAGCGCAACACCGTCAAGGCCTGCATTGTACCACATTACGTAGGGCAAAAGCATACCGTTGGCTCTGCCGTGTGGAATGTGGAAATGCGCTCCAAAGGAATGGGCTATGCCGTGGTTAACGCCCAAGCTTACCGCATTAAACGCCATGCCTGCCAGACAGGACGCAGTATGCATCTTTTCACGGGCAACGGCATCGTTACCGTTTTTGTATGCGGCGGGGAGGTACTCAAAGGCAAGCTCCAACGCCTTTTCCGCAAGGGCATCGGAATAGTCGTTTGCCGCTGTGGAAATGTATGCCTCAAGAGCGTGGGTCAAAACGTCAAAGCCCGTGTCCGCCGTAATCTGCGGGGGAACGCTTGCCACAAGCTCTCCTGCAAGGATCGCCTTTACGGGCAAGAGCTCGTCGCTTACTAAGGGGTACTTAACGCCTGCTTGTCTGTCCGTTATTACCGCAAAGGACGTAACCTCGGAGCCCGTACCGCTGGTAGTGGGCACCGCAATAAGAGGAATATCCTTTCCCGTCTTTTTTCTTGCTATCAGCACGGTGGATTTTGCCGCATCAATGGATGAGCCACCGCCGAGGGCAACCACAACATCGCTGTTTGCATCCAAAAGGAAACCAAGCGCATCTGCGATCAACTCTACCGGAGGGTCGGGCTTGATGTCGGCATATACCTTTATGTTGCGGCAACCCGTCATGTATGACGCGATCTTATCCGCTGCACCCGACTTTGCCAAAAAAGCATCGGTAAATATAGCCGCATTCTCCGCCTTGATCTCCTTTAACGCCGAAAGAGAATCCGCGCCAAAGCAAACCTCTGTGCTTATTTTGAACTTCTGCATAGAAGATCTCTCCTTAATAATAAAGTTTTATTCCACGGTTTTCAAAAAACGTCTTCCAGCCCTCACCGGGATCCTTGTCCGTCACCACAACGTCAACGTTGTTAAAGTCAGAAAACCTGACGAATGAGGTCTTATCAAACTTTGTGCTGTCAACGCCAACGATGACCGTCCTTGCGGACTTCATAAACGCCTTTTTGACCTCTGAATTCTGGTCGCTGGTGTCTGTCAGCCCGTGATCCATGTCAATACCCTTGCAGGATATCACCGCCTTGTCAGCATAGTACGAGGCAATTACCTCCTCTGCCCTGCTACCTGTCAGCGAAAGTGACGTCTGTGAAAAGCTACCGCCCGTGGAAATGATCCTCCAATCGTTTTTTAACGGCGCATCCATGAGCATCTCAACGGAGTTTGTTATTACCGTCAGCTCATTTCTGTTGTATATACTTTTCATAGTATATAGCGCTGTGGTGCTGGAGTCAAGAAGCACCTTGTCGCCGTCCTCGATCAGCTTGCCGATAAGCTCGGCAATGTATTTTTTGCCCTCAACGTTTGTCTGCTTGCGGATGGTGTAAGGCAGGTCCACGTTCAGATTGTCATTTCTGACTGCTCCGCCGTAGGTCTTTTTTGCCAAGCCGTCCTTTTCCAGCTTTTCCAAATCACGGCGGATGGTCTCCTCCGTAACGTTGTACTGGACGCTGAGGTCGCTTACGATGACCCTGCCGTCAAGCATCAGCTTGGACAGTATCTCGTTTCTTCTCTCAATAGGAAGCATGACGTCTGCCTTTTACAGTATGTTTTCCCAGAGTGCCTTGTCGGGATTGGGGATAACGGTGCTGTCAAGGAGCATACCCTCGCCGCCGATAACCTCCTTGGCGTGCTCGATAGCTGCAGTAACTGCCGCAACGTCACCCGTCAGGAGCATATAGGACTTTCCTGCCATACCCCTTGCCAGACGAAGCTCAATAAGCTTGATCTCGGATGTCTTTGCCGCTGTATCAGCCGCTATAATAATGGAAGGAACAGAGAACGTCTCCAAAACGCCCAAAGACTTTGCATTGCCCACCTCTACGCCACCGTAGATGGCAGGGAATATCTCCTCCGCAGGGTTGCCGAGCACAAAGCTGTCAACCATGTGCTGACCCAGCTGTACCTTTGCCGCATCGATGGAAGCCGCAACGGAGCTGAGCTCGCCTGTCACGATGATCACGTATTTGCCGGGGCAAATCACCGTGGACTGTATTATTTCTATGTTTGATGTCTTAATCATAAGGTCAGCCGCAGTAATACCGCTGGAAACTGTCTTATACTCTATCACACCTATTGCTTTACTCATTTATATGACCGTACCTTTCTTTTCAGCCCTTTGCGCTGATCACAGCATATTTGTCATTTACCTCTGTAACAACACCGTCCATGGACGCATGTACCGCTACGCCAAGCTTACCCTCGGGAGCAGCACCGATAACGTCGCCCGCCTTTACTCTGTCCCCTGCCTTTACCACGGGAACGCTGGGCACGCCTATGCTCTGGGAGAACATAACCTTGACGCTGTCTGCCTTTACAAGCTCATCCACCAAGGGTGCGGGAACATTGTACTTTGTAAGACCCAATCTTGCGGTGAGTCTGCTCATGGGTACACGTCTAAAGTCCCTCTGAGGATGTACCTGCTCTGCCTCTATACCCTTGGGGGCTGTAACGCCACCCTGACGGAGCATACCCTTTGTCTTTGCGATAAGTGCCGCAGGGGCAAGACCCTGTCCGCAGGAGTACATTTCGCAAAGTCCGCAGGATGAGCAGAAGAACGTATTAACGTATGCGTTAAGATCCTCCGTCATGCCGTTGGAAATGGCTCTCATAAATCTGTGGGGCTCGATGGGGTGTCCCAAAAGATTTCTGGAGCAGAGATCAGTACACATATTGCACTGACAGCAAGCCGCCATTGCTCTATTGAGATTGATCTCCGGCGGAGTTGTCTTCTTCATAACGATGTACTGATTTTTGGGCATTACAAGCACCGCGTTGGAGGTCTTTGTTACCACGTCACTGTCATGAGCAATTCTGCCCGTCATGGGGCCGCCTGCAACGATGGCGTATTCCTTGATGGTTGCGCCGCCTGCCATTGCTATCAGCTCGCCGTAAGTGATACCCAAGGGAGCCTTAAGAGTGATGGGGTTTTTAACCTCGCCCGCAACGGTGATGTACTTATATGTAACAGGGCTGCCGCTTGTGATGGCGTTGTACACGTTGAGTATGGTTTCAACGTTAAATACCGTAACGCCAACAGTTATGGGCAAGCTGCCGGGGGCAACCACCCTGCCCGTTGTTTCGTATATTGTTACGACCTCGTCTCCCGCAGGATAGATTTCCGGCAAAAGACCGATCTCCATGTTTTCAAATTTGGAAAGGTTAGCCTTTACCGCATTTACTGCACCCGTGTAGGACGCCTTTACCGCGATGATAACCTTTTCTGCCTCGACTGCCTTGGCGATAACGTCAAGAGCTGTCATTATTTCAAGAGCGTATTTCTCAAGTACCTGTCTGTGGAGCTTCAGCAAGGGTTCGCACTCTGCACAGTTAAGTATTATGGTATCCGCCCTTTTGTCCAGCTTTGCGTAGGAGGGAAATCCGGCACCGCCGGCACCTGCCACACCGCTGTTTCTCATTATTTCAGTAAGCTGTGTCAATTCCATATTATATGTCCGAGCCTTGTTTTTGCAAAGCTTCCTTTCATCGGAAAATTCCGTTATTTGCTAATTAAAGATTCTACTTGCTCCGCATCGTCCACAATTCCCACGATGGCAGCGTCAACAGGTGCTTTTTCGTGCCCGCAACCTATCCTTGCCGCACTACCCGTTGCAACCAAAACGACCTCACCGATTCCTGCGCCAATATTATCTATGGCAACGATGGAATCTGTTTTGTCACCGTTGATGGGCTGTACTATCATGAGCTTTTGTCCAACAAGATTTGCGTTTTTTCTGGTAGCTACCACACTACCCATTACCTTACCGATAATCAAATTCCGTCACCTGCTATTCTTTAGATCACTGTGAGCCACCGCAGGCCTTCGCCCGCGGCGACTCAATTCATTTCTTATCTGATACGTCCTATCAATCCAATGCGGGCAGTATCTTCTCAACGTCTGTGTGAGGTCTGGGAATTACATGTGTTGCAATAACCTCGCCCAAGCTGTTTGCAGCAGCAGCGCCGCTTTCAACTGCAGCCTTAACTGCGCCAACGTCGCCTCTTACCATTACAGATACAAGACCTGAACCGATCTTCTCTGTACCGATGAGTTCTACGTTTGCAGACTTCAACATTGCATCTGCTGCCTCGATAGCTGCTACCAAGCCTCTTGTTTCGATCATTCCGAGTGCTTCCTGTGCCATTTTTGTTTCCTCCGTTTATTATTCGCTGAATTTTTTAACCGTTTGTTTTCGGTTTTCTTGTCGTTGTTTTCTTGGCTGTGGCAGGCTTTGCCGGCTGTTCCGCGGGCTTTGCCTCCTGAGCCTCTGCCTTTTGGGCATTCTTCTTCTGGAGTCTGGACTTACTCAGCTCCACCAATCTTACAGTCTCGTCGTGGGGGTTCGCAATAACATTTGCTGCTCTTACTCTGCT
>JAGBHJ010000190.1 GCA_017935525.1 Clostridia bacterium
ACGCCGTAGATGCGCTGGCCCTGGGTGAGCAGCTCGTCCCAGTAGGGGCAGTTCATGTCCAGCTCGTTGTCCGTCACCGCGCCGGTGTTCCAGATCTCCATGGCGAAGTTGCCCTTCATCTGGTCGAACTCGCGGGCGGGCGTGCCGCTCCACTCGGGGTGGCAGTAGATGGTCAGGTTCTTCTTCGCGTGCAGCTCGTCCAGCACGGGCTGGAACTCGAACTGGTCATGCACGGGGCCGGAGGGGTAGGCCTCGTCCTGCTCAAAGCCGTTGCCGTCCTCCTTTAAGGGGCCGATACATACCGTATGGAAGCATCTGAAGCCCTTGATCCTCTCAAACGTGCAATCATGCTCCATACCGGGGATGATCGTAACGGGTACGTCGGGCGCAAAGTCCTTAAAATTGTAAATCCTGTGATCAGTCAATGCCAAAAAGTCGTAACCGTGGTCATAGTGATGCTTGATCACTACCTCGGGAGAGCCTGCTCCGTCGGACCTTGTGGTATGGCAATGCAAGCCACCCTTTAACATTTTGATATTGCCGCCAAAGGCCTGTTGTCTTCTTATCATTTTATATTCCTCCATATCACTTAAACCAAATAGGATTGGTCCAAGCGTGTTTTCCGTCTTTATCCGTCACAGTAATACGCACGTAGTCGTACTGTGATTCTCCGCCCCAGAGTGTAAACTCTGCTCTTGTAAGGGAACCTCCCTCCGATGCCTGTCTTAATTCCACGGGATGTCCGTCGCTGTGCAGTCTGACCATGGACACCTCCGAGCATTCTATCACGCATTTGTCGCCATCTACGTAAAAATCGTATATTTCGGGACCGCAGGATGAGTAAAATCTACCCTCTGCCAGCGCATCCACAATGCTGTCAATATCGTTTTGCGAATTAACCATTACCCAACCATGGCAATGCTCGCTCATTGCGTGGCCGTCGTCAGTTGCAACGCCGTACCACTTAAGCCCTGACCGCAAAAGTTCGTCCCAACAAAATGCATCCATGTCCGTGTAGTTACACAGCACGCCACCGGAATTCCATACCTCAATCGCAAAAACACCCTTAAGACCTTCGATATCCCTTGCGTAGGTAGAGCTCCACTGGGGATGGCAGTAGAATGTTATATTGTTCCTTTCGTGTGCCTTGTCCAGCTTTTCCTGAAACTCGCCGTGGCTTTCTATAATGCTGAACGGGAAGGCCTCGTCCTGCTCAAAGCCATTGCCGCTTTCTTTCCTCTTGCCTATGCACACGGAGTCGTGGTACTGGGCGCCCTTTGCCCTCTTTACACCGCAGCTGATCTCCATAGCCGGCAAAATAGTTATGGGCAGCTCAGGCGCATAGGATGCGTAATTATATATGTCGTGGTCTGTCAAAGCCATAAAGTCATAACCGCATTCGTAGTGACGCTTGATAACCGCTTCGGGGGTACCTGCGCCGTCGGACCTTGTGGTGTGGCAATGCAAGCCACCCTTAAGCATCTTGTTCCCGCTTTCAAATGCTTGTTGTCTTATCATGTTATTCCTCCAATAAGAAACATCGTCCATGGGTCTATTATAATACTTTTTGCTTTTTATTTCAATAGATTTTGATAAAAAACAGAATAAATATTTATTTCCCATCCCATCTCCCCTCTTGTAAAATACGGAATAATTTGATATAATTATAGGGATAATGCCGTGTGGCATCGGCATATTTCAGAATTCACTAAACACAGGACGGTTTACAATGGATATTACAGTTAAGATCTTAGAAAACGAATACTGGTACGGTCTTGGCACGTTTATGGGCACAAAGCTCCCCGTAACAGCACAGTCAAGCTGCTCTTTTAACCAGGCAAGCACTTTCTCCTGCAATCAGGAAGCCCCCTTTATGGTTTCCAGCCTCGGTCGCTACATCTGGAGCGAATACCCCTTTGACATGACTGCAAAGGACGGCA
>JAGBHJ010000191.1 GCA_017935525.1 Clostridia bacterium
CCGCATCCGTTACCCTTGTAACAAGGCCGTCAGTCTCCATCTTTTGCAGAGCAACGCTGACAGTAGGTGCTTTAAGGCGGGTAAGACAGGAGATCTCGCACTGTGTTCTGCCGTTTTCTGCGGCGAGGGCAAACAGGATATGCCTGTATCCGTCGGGTATGCCTGCCTGCTCGTTTGCGGAGCGAAGCTTGTCGTGGAATATTTTGGAAACCTCGCGCACCAGCATCATTGTTGGGATGTCATCCGGATGCTCGTGAAAATCGTGACCGGGCTTTCTCATAACTGCAACTCCTTTCTGTTATAATGGACTGTCGGTCTACCCCAATTATACAATATAAAACCCGATTTGTCAATGGATTTTGTTTACTTGGTGAACATTTTCAGACTGTCGTGGACTACACGAACGTCAAACTTAAGGTCGTGGTATATCTCGCCGTCGATCTCAATATCTGTGGGCTTGTCAAAGAGAGCCTCCACGTGCTCAACGTTTGTGAATTCGGACTGCTTGATGTCCAGTATCTTACCTGCGGCAAGGTGTATGAGTGCATTGGGCTTGTGGTACCACTTCATGCTGTTTACAAGCACGTAATCCAGCTTGCCGTCGGAAATATCCGCATGGGGAGCGATAACTATGCTGCCACCGAAGCATTTGCCGTTGGCAACGGAGAGAATAAAGGTCTCCCTTTCTGCCTTTACGCCGTCGGCAATGGCTGTTAAATGAGGATATTTATAGCAGAAAACGCTGACGAGGGTGGCAATGGCATATTTGAATTTGCCCTTTAACACCTTGCTGTTGTAGCAACGCTTAAGGATATCCACGTCAACGCCCGTGCCCATGACGTTGATGCCGCGCACACCGGAGCATTCCATGTAATCCACAGACCTTGTTTTGCCGTTGAGTATTATGTCCAGAGCCTTGTAAGGGTCAAGGGGGATACCCGCAGAGGACGCAAAGTCGTTACCGCTGCCGCAGGGGATAAGACCCAAGGTTACGGCGGAGGTGTCGCTGATGCCGTTCAATACGTCGTGGAGAGTGCCGTCACCGCCGATGACAATGACGTTTTCTACACCATTTGAGGTTATTTCGCGGGCGATGTCGATAGTGTTTTGCTTGCTGGTGGTAAAGTGGAATTCGTGCGGAATATCCATAGCTTCCAGACTTTGCTTGAGCATCTGGGCGTATTCGCTTGCTTTGCTGTGACCTGATTTGGGATTACATATAAAATTCAGCATGTTTTTGTCCTTTGCAACAAATTATTCTATTTATTCAATTATATAGTAAAATGCAAAATTTGTCAATATATTGGAGAAAATTTGATGTAAAATATTTTATTCCGTCCCGCAAAAAACAGTTGACACAACTGCCTTCCCGTGCTATAATTATAGAATAGTTCAGAATAAAGGAAGCATATATATGAGTAAATTCATAAAACCGGAGAATTACAGATCCACCCTTACAATATACGAAACACAGACCGCCATCGGTTACCTCAAAAGAAAGTTTGAGAGGGAGCTTTCCCAGGCGTTGAACCTCAAAAGAGTTACAGCCCCCTTGTTTGTTGAGCCAAAGACAGGTCTTAACGACAACCTCAATGGCTTTGAACGCCCCGTAACCTTTGATATTGCGGAAAACGGCGCTATAGCCGAGGTGGTACACTCCCTTGCAAAGTGGAAAAGAATGGCTCTCCACAAGTATAACTTCAACGTAGGCGAGGGCTTGTATACGGATATGAACGCCATCCGCCGTGACGAGGAAATGGACAATCTCCACTCCATATACGTTGACCAGTGGGATTGGGAAAAGGTTATTGACGAGGGTATGCGTAACGAGGAGTACCTTAAGAGTACGGTGCAGGGCATAGTTGACGCCATCTGCAACACCTACGAGAGTATCAAGGAGATTTACCCAAGGATCAAGACTACCATCTGCCGACAGGTTACATTTGTTACCACCCAGGAGCTGGAGGATATGTACCCCGACCTTACCCCCAAGCAGAGGGAAACGGAGATAACCAGAAAGCACCGCACGGTATTTATCATGCAGATAGGTGACCTTCTTAAGTCGGGTAAAAAGCACGACGGCAGAGCTCCCGATTACGATGACTGGCATCTTAACGGCGATATTATGCTGTGGCATGACGCTCTTGACTGTGCAGTGGAGGTGTCTTCCATGGGTATCCGTGTGGACGCAAAGGCTCTCGAATATCAGCTGGAAAAGGCGGGATGTACGGACAGGCGCGAACTTGACTTCCATAAGATGCTGTTGAACGGTCAGCTGCCGTTGACAATGGGCGGCGGTATCGGTCAGTCCCGTATGTGTATGGTGTGGCTGCAGAAGGCGCACATCGGTGAGGTGCAGGTATCCGTATGGGACGATGAGACCGCAAGACTTTGCAAGGAGAATGGAATAATTCTGCTGTAATTTTTTTGAAAAAGGCTTGACAATATATATATGGTATA
This sequence comes from Clostridia bacterium, assembly GCA_017935525.1. Lineage (GTDB taxonomy): Bacteria > Bacillota > Clostridia > HGM11327 > HGM11327 > SIG351. The sequence goes on from JAGBHJ010000191.1 coordinate 2,461, forward strand.
TTATAAATGAAAAAGGAGCAGTACCGCGGACAACGGCACTACAAGGTGAGTTTATGGCACACAGAGTACCCGTTGGCGGGTGGACTGTGTGCCTTTTTTATACTAAAAAAGACAAAGGAGAAAGTATTATGAAAAAGCTGTTTTTAACAATAACGTTAGCCCTACTGGTGCTGGCTTCGGCGTGTACGTCACCCTCACCCACACCGAGTGAGGTGGTTAATAACCCCACACCCACGCCTGCGGTGACTCCGTCACCATCGCCATCGGCTTATACTGCCGAGTACGTAAAGGTCAAGGCAAAGGATGGGCAGATGTATCAGCTTAAGCTGGTTAACGAGCAAGGGCAGAGAGTTTACCTTGTGGCAACGGACCAATTCACCATTACCATAGAGGAGTTTTTCCAACAAATGGGCATAGGCGAGGAAAGACTGTGCAAGGATGAGGCGCTGGAAAAGGCTCCGCCAAAAACGTCGACGGAGAATAAGTCCTATTATTACGTGTATCTGACGTCAAATGAAAAGACGGAAAAGGCGGAAAGCTTAAACATTGGTTGTTATAACATACTGAACTACTACAAGCACGATGATAGGGGTATGTTCTATTACCAGTCAAGCGCAGTTACGCTCCCGGACGTCGGTTAAAATGATATTTGGCAATATGAGCTTTTCGGCGTGATGCTTTCAACGTAGCGTCACGCCGATCTTGCATTTGTGCCAAGGGCTGTGAGCCTTGCGGATCTATGCGGTTGGCGTGTATAAAAACGTATTTGTTTATAACGGGTCTTGGTCCCATGATCGACATAACGCCTATCACTTTTTACTCTACGTTTGATAGAGTCATAAGAGTAAAAAAATACATCCTTTGTCTATTGACATCCCGGGATTTTTGGAATATAATATAGAAAAACTTACAGGAGAAAAGTATGATACAAATTCAGAACATTACAAAGTCCTACGGGGACTTTAAGGCCGTAGATGACGTCAGCTTTGACGTTCCCTCCGGCAGGATAGTGGGCTTCCTTGGCCCTAATGGCGCAGGAAAGACTACCACCATCAAGATCGTAACGGGCGTGCTGAATGCAGACAGCGGCAACGTGCTTATCAACGGTGTCAACAATCGCGCAAATCCCGTTGAGGCAAAAAAGCAGATAGGCTATATTCCCGACAATAACGACGTGTTTTTGCGCCTTAAGGGCATTGAGTACATAAACTTTATTGCGGATATGTACGGTGTTGACCCACAGGTGCGCAAGGAGAGGATACAGAGATACAGCCATCTTTTTGAGATGGAAAACAATCTTAACGACAAGATAGTGTCCTATTCCCACGGCATGAGGCAAAAGATAGCCTCCATTGCTGTGTTGGTGACTGACCCTGCGGTATGGATACTTGACGAGCCTATGACGGGTCTTGATCCTAACTCGTTTGCAAAGCTGAAGAAGCTGATGCGTGAGCAGGCAGACATGGGTAAGACCGTGTTCTTTTCTACCCACGTGCTTGATGTGGCAGAGAAGATATGCGACGACGTTGCTATTATCAAGGGCGGCAAGCTGCAGTTTTACGGAACGTTGGAGCAGCTCAGAGAGGACGTTGGTAACGGCGGCTCGTTGGAGGAGCTTTTCCTTGAGCTTACAGAGGCTGACGAGAATTGATCGGGGTGAGCAATATGCTGCGTGATATAAAAATAATGCTGAAGCTTACGGCGGTGCTGTTTAAGGGCTCGTCCTACACCTCCGGGAGTAAGGGCAACGGATTAAAAAAGAACGGCAACAAGTGGTTGTACCCCGTTCTTGCAATATGCCTTCTGCCCATGCTGGCAAGCATGGTGATAATGGTGGTGCAGGGCTACGGCGAGCTGTCTGCCATAGGCAAGGAATTTATGATAATAAGGGCGTACCTGAACATTTCCGTTCTGCTGACGCTTTTTATGGGCTTTTTCTATTCGTTGAGCGTGCTGTTTTTTGCAACGGATAACGAGTTTATCGCACACCTGCCGTTAAAGCCCTGGCAGATAAGCGGTGCGAGATTTCTGAATATACTTATATACGAGTATATATTTGAGACATTCGTATTTTTGCCATTTGCCATAACCTACGGCGTTATGGATGGGGCGGGAGTGATGTTCTATATCTACTCTTTGATCGTGGCGGCGGTATTGCCCGTTGTGCCCGTGGCGTTGATGAGCATCGTGGTGATGTTTATAATGTATGCTTGCCCGTTCCTCAAGAGCAGGGACAGGATGAACGTGCTTTCCACAGTGCTGATGCTGATCTTTATGCTGGTATTCTACCTGCCTGCAGTGGGCGAAATGTCATCCTCCGAGGATGAAAGCGTTATCCCTCTGTTTGAAATGCTTGCAGGGGAGTCCGGCGGCGTAGGTAAGACCTTGGGAATGATCGTGCCCACCTTGCTTTTGGGCTTGCGCGCAATTCACAGTAGCGGCCACATTATGGGGCTGGTGTACACTGTTTTGACGGTGGTGGTGGCAGCTGCGGCATTCGTGCTGTTTGAGCTGGTGTCAAAGCTGATATACGCAAAGGCGTCCTCGGGTATTACTCAAGCAACAGCATCAAGAAAAAAGCTTTCTGCAGCACAGCTGGAAAACGGCGTAAAGAAAAGCTCTGCGATAAAGTCCCTTGTGATCAAGGAGATAAGAGTGCTGATGAGGACACCGGTTTATTTTATGAACTGCGTGCTTATGACGTGGATATGGCCTGTGTTCTTCTGCATTGGCTTTGTTACGGCGGGCAGCATGGAGGATCTGATGGAGATGGTAGATCAGGTATCGGGCTACGTGGATCAGTTCTTCCCGTACATACTGATGGGTATTTCCATGGTGAATGCCTTTATCGTTGCGTCGTCATCCCCCTCTGCATCCGCAATTTCAAGAGAGGGCACGGAGATATTGCTCAGCAAGATGCTCCCCGTGCCTTACTACACACAGCTTAAGGCAAAGCTTTATTCCTCATGTATTTTGTGTGGAATTCCGTCAATAGTGCTGTTTATTGCCCTTGCTGTTGTACTCAGATGCAGTATTCTCCAGGTGTTGGCTGTGGTAGTGGTAAGCGCAGCGTCATTCTTCTACGTTGCTTGCCTTGGACTTTTGGTGGATATGGGCAGACCCAAGCTGGTATGGACTAACGAGGAGGCTGCTGTAAAGCAAAACATTAACTCCTTGATAGCAATGGGTCTTGCAACTCCCATGACATTGGTGGTGTGCGGAGGTCCATTGGCGTTGAGCTTTGTGAACCATATTGCGGCAACGGTGGCTCTTGCTGTGCTCAGCGTAGTGGTTTGCTGGCTGATGCTCCAGATAATAAAGGTAAGGGCGGACAAGTGCTACGACAATATCCAGATGTGAGGACAAAATGAGAAAAAGTGTCATAAAGATATTTGCCCTGCTGATGAGTGTGCTGATGCTGGTATCGGGCTGTGGCAAGCTGGTAAAGGTGACTCAGTCAAACAAAAGCTACCGTACCATCAATTCCTTTGATTCTCCCGCAGTGCTGTTTGACGGCTGGAAGCCGCTGAACTTTAAGAGTGGGGAAGCGTACAGGTATTTTTTTGAGATAAACACAGGCGTCAACATCGTGGACGGCCATTTTGAACTGTCGATTGGGGGCAGAGCGCCCAAGAATTTGAAGTTTGCATGGAAATACACCATAGGCTTTGAGACCATGGAGGGTGGTTGCTACGGCACCACGGATAAATTCTACGAAAAGCTGGGAGAATTCAGCGACAAAAACCCGCTGACGGCAATGGTGTTCAGCTCATTGATAGCACCCTTTGAGTATTCCAGCCTTTATACAAAGCTGGTGTCCGATTTTTCCAAGTTTGACATCGGATCTACTCTGGAAGCGGAGTACAAGGGCGTCAATTATAAGCACAGGGTGGAATCCAAGGAGTCCATCGGCGGCATCGACGGCTACACGATGATGACCTCACGGGACGACATTCCGTTGAGCGTTATAACGGTAAGCCCGTTTGTTGAGCTGCCTACGTATTCGCTTTTCTTTTCCGACGAGAAGGGCGAGGAGGCATTCTACATAATGTGCAGTCTTGAGGGTGTTATTATCCCCGACGACTGATATTGGTTTTGTGTATTTCATATAAAAATTCGGAAAATTTTTGGTTAAAATGTCAATAGACTTTTTGGACCATATCGTATATAATTACAGTAACAAAAAGATATAGTAGCAGTACATATCAGAATGATTTCAGGAGGTACGTTAAACATGGCAAGTTTAACACTTAAGGGTATATACAAGGTATATCACGGCGAAGTAAAAGCAGTTAACGATCTTAATCTCTACATCAGAGATAAAGAATTCGTAGTACTTGTAGGTCCTTCCGGTTGCGGTAAGTCCACAACACTCAGAATGATCGCAGGTCTTGAAGAAATCACACAGGGCGAACTTTATATCGGTGACCGTCTGGTTAACGACGTTGCTCCTAAGGACAGAGATATCGCGATGGTTTTCCAGAACTACGCATTGTATCCTCACATGACAGTATATGAGAACATGGCATTCGGTCTTAAGCTCAGAAAGATCCCCAAGACAGAGATCGACAGACGTGTTAAGGAAGCATCCAAGATCCTGGATATCGAGCACCTTCTCGCAAGAAAGCCGAAGGCTCTCTCCGGTGGTCAGAGCCAGCGTGTAGCTCTCGGTCGTGCAATCGTTCGTGAGCCTAAGGTATTCCTTATGGACGAGC
>JAGBHJ010000192.1 GCA_017935525.1 Clostridia bacterium
ACCTCAACTGGATGGACAAGAGCTCCCGCAGCTCCGTGGAAATGGCGGACAAGGCGTCCCGCCCCGCAGTTTCTTCCACCCTGACAAACCCGGAGCAGTACGACACTGTTTTTGTAGGCTTCCCCATCTGGTGGTACATCGCCCCCACCATCATCAATACGTTTCTTGAGGGCTATTCATGGCAGGGCAAGAGGATCATCCTTTTTGCTACGTCCGGCGGTAGCGGCTTTGGCAAGGCTGTGGAATTCTTAAAGGACAGCTGCCCCGGCGCAACCCTTACCGAGGGCAAGCTTTTGAACCACGCCTCCGACGAGGATATCTCCGCATGGCTCAAAACACTTTGATTATAATAAGGTAAAGATCATGGCAAATTATAACAGAAACGGCAAAAAGCCCACACAGCCCCACGGGCGCCCAATGACCCCAAGCCACGTCACACGCACCAAAAAGCTGAATATCGACAAGCTGAACGACGACTTTGTAGGCATTGCAGACTTTAAGGGGAAGCGCTTTCACGTCAAAAACGTGCTCCCGGGTGAGCGTGTAGAGGTTGAACTCCCCCACATCAAGGACAAAGAGAGGGAAAGGACATTTGTCTATACCCCCGTCCGCATAATTGAGGCATCCCCCATGAGGGATGAGCCCCAGTGTGCTTACGCCAACACCTGCGGCAACTGCAATCTGCTCCACGTCAAATACGACGACCAGATCAAGCTGAAGCGCCGTTGGCTGGACGAAAAGCTGGGTGCGGCAGGCATCAAGTCCGATGATTTTGTAGCGTCGGAGCAATTCGGGTACAGAAACAAGGTCCACCTTGCATTTACAGAGGTGGACAATAAAGTGCTGACGGGATTCTTTAACGAGGAAACAAAGAGAGTTATCCCCGTGCGCCGTTGCAAGCTCCACGGCACATGGTTTGAAAAGCTCACCACCGCCCTCAACGCATGGGCAACGGATAATCACCTTTCCGCCTTTAAGCCTTGGGAGCAAACGGGACTCCTCCGCTTTGCAGTTGCAAGGCATATCGGCAGTGGCATTTCCGTAACCGTGGTGGCAAGGGAAAACATCCGTTGCATGGATAAGCTTCTGGAGCTTTTGCAAAAGTCCTTCAAGCGTGTAAGCCTGTACCTCAACATCAACAAACAGGACGACAGCCGTGTTTTCTCCCCCAAATTTATACATTACGGCGGGGATAAAAAGCTTTCGGGCACAATGCTGGGTGTGGAATACAGGCTCAGCCCCAACTCATTCTTTCAGGTAAACGAAGCGATCGCGGCAAAAATATACAGCGCAGTCCTTGACAGCGTTGGCGACGACGTTGACACCGTTGTTGACGCATACAGCGGAATAGGTATCACCAGCCTGCTTTTTGCATCCCGCGGCAAAAATGTCATCTCCATCGAGGTAGTGCCCCAGGCAGTTGAGGACGCAAAGGAGCTTGCCGCCATCAACAAGCTGGAAAACCGCATCCGCTTTGTGTGCGGAGATTGCAATAACATCCTCCCCAAGCTCAAAATATCCGGCAAAGCAGCATTCTTTGTTGACCCTCCCAGAAAGGGCCTTGGCAACACCGTGTGCAAAGCAATACTGAAATTCAACCCCGAAAGGATCATCTACCTGTCCTGCAACCCCGAGACCCTGGCTGAGGACTTAAAAACCCTTGTCAACGGCGGGTATAGGGTAGAAAGCGCAGTAGGATTTGATATGTTCCCGAATACGAGGCACGTTGAAACTATTGTTTGTCTCTGCAAACAATAGTTTCAACAACTAAGTTTGCCCTTGCGGGCAAGTGAAGTTGCCTTCGGCCGTGAAGTTCACTGCGTGAGTGAAGTTTCGCCTGACGGCGAAGTTGGGCAAACTTAACTTCACTTTGCGACGAAGGCGCAAAACTTCACCATGAACGAAGTGAGTAACTTCACTTTTGCAGAGCAAAAACTTCACTAAAAAGGAGAGAACTATGAAAGATTCAGAACTTCGTACAAGAGCGAAAGCGCTTGCTCTACATATAATCGCTGTCTGCGATGAGGTAGATACTCGTAAGGGCAGAGGTGTACTTGTCAATCAAATTGTAAGGAGTGCAACCTCTATCGGCGCGAATATTCACGAAGCGAACTATGCTGCAAGTAAAGCGGATTTTATCAATAAATTTCATATTGCCCTTAAAGAGTGCGGTGAAACTGAATATTGGATTGAAATGCTTGTTGGCTCCAATGCAATTAGCGAGCAAACTGCCAAAGACCTTTTGCAAGAGTGTGGCGTTATTCGACGTATGCTTGTAAAATCCATCACCACCGCCAAGGAAAACGGTTAAGGATAAATGTTTCTTTTCACCTACGATTTTGAGACTTTTTGCTTTCACAACCCCCGTTTTTCGACCATTTTGGGACCTTTTGCTCTCTTGACCCATGTTGAATCCGTCGCTTGTCTCAAACGACAGATTCAACAATGAATTGCGCAAGCGCATGAATTGAGTGCGCGGCACTCATGAATTGGCTTCGCCATGAATTGCGCTGCAGCGCATTAGGGTTGCAATTCAATTCATGGAGCGTAGCGAGAAATCATGATGCAATAGCATCAATTCATGACACGAAGTGTCAAATCATTCAAAACGAGGACTTACGTTGAAAGAATCCACCCCACAAGGAGATCAAATATGAACAACACATTCATCATCACAGATTTTGGCGCCAAGGGTGACGGCATCACCGACTGCACCGCCGCCATTCAGACAGCGCTTGACAAGGCGTCCGACTGCATGGGCTCCGTAATCGTCCCGCCGGGCAGGTATTCCGTGGGCAAGCTCCGTATGCACGGACGGGCAGTATCTCTCGTAGGCACTCCCGCATGGAGCTTCGGAAGCGACGGTGCCAGCATTTTTACGCTAAATGACGACACCGTTGACTGTATGCTCGACATCAGCGGCGCCTTCGGCTGTACCATCAAAGGCATGTGTCTTGACGGCAACCGTTGCATGGGTAACGGTATCCACGGCATAAAGCTTTATTGGGAAAAATACAACGGCGGCAGCGAGGAGGACACCCCCACCGTGGACGAATGCAGAGTAGGCAATTTCAGCGGTGACGGCTTGCACTTTGAGCACGTCTGGTGCTTTTCCGTAAGGCACTCAATGATCCACAGAAACAAGGGCGCCGGCCTTTATATTGACGGCTGGGACGCATTTATACTGGACAACTGGTTCTCCGCTAACCTTGGCGGCGGAATCATGGGCGGCCCGGTGGTGGCATCCATAACCTGCACGGGCAACCGCGTGGAGTGGAATCACCGCGGCGGATTTATACTCCCCAATGGCGACAGCTACAATATTACAGGCAATTTCTTTGACCGAAGCTTTGGTCCCGCGCTGGAAATAGGCGGCAACAGCACCTCCGTGCGCATGGTTACGGTAACGGGCAATATATTCCGCAGAAGCGGCGCAAGACAGGAAAACAGCCCTCTCCTGCCACAGGAAATGAGCTGTCACATCAATATGCAAAGGTGTACGGGTGCAGTTGTCAGCGGAAACTCTGCCCGAGTAGGTACGGATGACGGCGGCGTAGGCGTGGTTACTCCCGATTACGGCTTTATCGTGACGGATTGCACCGAGTGCATCATCAAGGATAACGCTCTCGCTTCCGCTTCTCTGGTGGAAAACATGGTGCTCAACGGCGACAACTCCACCTGCATCATCCGCGACAATATCGGAACGATACAAAAGTAAAAATCCCCCCAAACAAAAAAGACGAAGAATACCACATTCTTCGTCTTTCATTATTATATCTGTCTTTTTTCAATTACATTCCCAGCTCCACACTGCCGTAGCTGTATTCTGATGCAATGTCAATAGCTCTCTGATGGGCTCTGTCAGCAATGTTGTAGCCGTTATCGTCAAGGCTCTCGTAAAAATGCACGCAGAAATGTCCGTTTACGCCGTTGCCATTGATAGCATCTGCTCCGTGGGGCATACCGCAAATGGATGCCGCCGCAGTTATGTATGACACCTGAGCGATCACAGGGCGTCTTGCCCAGGACCATGCTCCACCAAACATCATCTTAAGCTTGTCCGTATCCTCCTGGGTGCAGGGCTCTGCATCCGCGTGATTAACGCCACCCGTTCTTCTGAGGTCAACGCTTTCACCCGTTTCCACGTCTATCAGACGAAGGACCTTGCCCACCTTCCATGCGGAATCAACCGCGCTCCACTGCAGCTTTACCGCATCCGTGCGATATTCAGGCTCATCAGCCGCCATCTTTACCGTTTCTGCAGCTTCTGCAACGCTCTCGTCAATAACAACGTCGGGGCCCTTAAAGGGTCTGAGTGATGCGGAAACAGAATTTATCTTCTTGACCAATCTCTCCGTTACAACGCCGTCTACTGCCATGCCGTAGTCAAACTGGAATGTTCTTACCGCGGAAGCAGTATTAGCATTAAACACGCCGTCGGGTCTTGTGCCGTAATAGCCCAATGTCTTCAACACCTGCTGAAGCGCCATAACGTCCTTGCCCACGCTGCGCATACGCATTATACCTGTAAAGTGGATTTCAGGGTAGCACTCGTCCAATGCGGCATCCAACGCTCTGAAGGTCCGGGCATCTGCAACGCCGTTAACGTCAAGCCCATGCTCCTTTTGGAAGTTCATCAGCGCACTGCGGGTATCCGTGCCAAAATATCCCTCAAGCTCGGGGTAATCGTAAAACTCAAGAACTCTTAAGGACCTCTGGAGCTCCTCAACCCTTTCGCCCCTGTCGCCAACTCTCAAAACCTGAGCGTCAGCAGCAGCCTTACCGGAAAAGAGGAACGACGTTGACAACGCAACGGCGATGGCGGTCTTTATCTTTATGCTGATGCTTTGCTTGTCGTTACCGCGTTTTTTCATCACACCGTCGGACACCGTTTTGTCCTGCCCCTCCCCTTGTATAATACACGTATATTATACTATACATTGTGTTTTTTTGCAAGGGGTATAAATTACGCTTTTGTAACGATTTGTTATAGTTTTATAATATTTGCTGAATTATCACATTTTATTTCACATTGTCGTTTTACCCTTTTTATGGGCAAAAAACACTATATCTTGGTCGATTTTGTCGAAAAAACGCCCTCAAAAACCTACTATTTGTTCAAAAAAAATTAACAAATTATTTTTTTAAAAAATTTTACAACATTTCCAAACACTCATTTTTGAAAAGTTTGAAAAAAACGAAAACACTATATATTGTGTTTTATCTTTTTCTCAACGTGTCAAGAACAGCCTCAAAATAATCCGGCAGGGGCGCCTCAAACTCCATTCTTTGGTGGGTCGTGGGATGCTCAAAGCTCAGTCTTGCCGCATGAAGCAGCTGACCGTTGAGCTTGAATTTTTGCGTTCTTCTGCCGTAAACGGGGTCTCCCACCACGGGGTGCTTGATATAGGCCATATGCACTCTTATCTGATGTGTTCTGCCCGTGTGCAGGTCGCACTGCACCAGCGCGTAGTTGTTATTTCCGCCGCCAAACTGCTCCAACACCTTATAATCCGTCTTTGCCTCGCGGATATTGGCGTCGGTATCAGCTCTTTGCAAGGGGAAAACCGCCATCTTGAGTCTGTCGTCGGGGTTTCTTCCGTAGCCCGTATGAATGGTGCCGCCCTCAACGTTAAAGCAATCCTCCACCAGAGCAAGGTACGTCCTTTTTGCAGACTTTTCCTTTATCTGCTCTGCAAGGGATATATGTGCCTTGTCGTTCTTGGCGATCACTATCAAGCCCGACGTATCCTTATCCAACCTGTGGACTATTCCCGGGCGGATCTCGGAATTTATACCCGAAAGATCCTTGCAATGGTACATCAAAGCATTTACAA
>JAGBHJ010000193.1 GCA_017935525.1 Clostridia bacterium
TATCGCCGTCGTAGGTGTAGCTTTTGATATCAACGTCTATCAGCTCACAAAGCTCATGTAGCTCCGCCATCTGGTCCTGCGCCAAAGCCTTTGTGGGGAAAATATATAAAGCTCTTGAGGTATTGTCCTTTAGTATCTCATTCAATACGGGGATATTGTAGCAAAGAGTCTTGCCCGATGCCGTGGGTGTTACGACAGTCACGTTTTTACCCTCCAGAGTTTTGCTGATCGCATTTGCCTGGTGAGTATAGAGCCTGTGTATGCCTCTGTCGGACAACGCCTTTATTATTCTTTCGTCTATCCCTTGGGGGTAATCCAGATAATCTGCGCCCTTTTCCGGTATTTCCTTCCAAAAGGCAACGTTCTTCATAAATTCTTTGTCTTCTCTGAATTTTGTAACTATCTGATCAACGTTCATATCCGCAAAACTCTCCCACTTTCTCTGATAACAGTATTATAACAGATTTTGCCGATAATGTAAACCCCCAAGGGTATCTTCCTCCAAATTTTTTCAGAATACGCCAAACACCTTCAGCAGTATAACAGCCACCAATACGCACGCCAACCCAATGCCGTATCTTCTGATGGATCTGCGTTTGAAAAAAAGCACCTTCATAAAGCCGTCCATTCCTTTCCTTTTACATTTTTGTATAAAATATGCCCGTTTTTCTCCAAATATGATGTTTAACCATCAGTTTTGAGGGCATAATAAAACCAATTTCCGACGGAAGTAACGATCGGTAAAGGAAAGGAATGATCATATATGATGACAAATAAAGCCCTCAAATGCAGCTCACTTATGGTTGCCGCAGGAGCGATCGTATGGTGCAAAAGAAAAGAGATCTCATGCTTTATGAATAAGGCAAAATGTATGCTGACCAACGAGCTGACAAAGCTTAAGTCAAGCGCCGAGGACATAAAGCAGGATATTGAGCAATGCATCTCCGCAAAGCCCACCATCGTGCTTTTGTACGACACCACACCCACACAGTCACAATGCGTTGACGAAGAATGTCCCACCCCTCCTACTGCGCCTTGCAGTGTTGAGGAATACAAAGCACTTTTTGAGTCCTATTCCCCCAAGGCAGGCTACCAGATAGTGGATATCGCATCCATGTGCCCCTGCGACGCCCAGAAGTACCAAAGCTATTCCGACAGGTTTGAGCTTGACTACCTGCCAACGGTGCTTTTGGTAACGGAGAATGACGATCTTGTCGCAAAGATTCAGACTCCGCAAAGCATATGCGACGTTAAGGCAATGCTGGATTCAAATATAAAGTAATATTTACAATTTTTCTGCCCATATCCGCAAAAAAGACTTGACAAAACTCCAAAAGTGATATATAATTGTATTGCAATGAACGGTGCAGAGTAAACGGTCATCCGTCACAGAGAGGGGCCCTTGGCTGGGAGGTCCTACGGAGTACGTTGAATGCCGGCATCGGGAGCATATTGCAATGCAATCGGGTAGTTCCGTTATCAACGTTAAGCGGGCAGATCTTACGATCGCCAATTTGGGTGGAACCGCGGGCATTTACGACAGTACGCTCGTCCCTTGTTTTTAAGGGACGGGTTTTTTATTTTTTAGGATAATACCCATCGGGTAATATATAAAACAACAACCATCAGGAGGAAATATGATCAATATCAAATTGAAAGACGGCAGCGTTATCGAAGTTGAAAACGGCTGCACAGTCAAAGAAGTTGCAGAAAAGCTTTCCCGTAACCTTGCCAAGCAGGCAGTAGGCGCTATTATCAACGGTGAGACCACTGTTGGCCTTACGCAGACTTTGGACAGCGATTGCGAGATGACAATCATCACGTTCCAGGATCCCGAGGGCAAGCAGCTCTACTGGCACACAGCATCCCACGTTATGGCTCAGGCTGTAAAAAGACTTTACCCCGAGGTAAAGCTGGCTATCGGACCTTCCATTGCCAACGGTTTTTATTACGACTTTGACACAGTAACACCTCTCACAAACGAGGACTTTGCAAAGATAGAAAAGGAAATGAACAAGATCGTTTCCCAGAACTTCCCCATCGAGCGCTTTGAGCTTCCCAGAGCCGAGGCTCTTGAGTTTATGAAGGACGAGCCCTACAAGGTTGACCTTATTGAAAATCTGCCCGAGGATGCAGTTATCTCCTTCTACAAGCAGGGCGAGTTTACTGACCTCTGTGCAGGCCCCCACCTGGCTTCCACAGGCATGGTAAAGGTGTTCAAGCTGCTCTCTCTTGCAGGCGCATACTGGAGGGGCGACGAAAAGAACAAGATGCTCCAGAGAGTTTACGCCATCGCTTTCCCCAAGCAGGACGAGCTTCAGGCATACCTCGACTTTATTGAGGATGCAAAAAGACGTGACCACAGAAAGCTTGGTAAGGAGCTTGACCTGTTCGATATTTACGACGAGGGTCCCGGATTCCCCTTCTTCCTGCCCAAGGGTATGGTGCTCCGCAACCAGCTGGAGAATTTCTGGCGCGAGGAGCATAAGAAGAACGGCTACCACGAGATCAGAACACCTATGATCCTTAACAAGGAGCTGTGGTACAGATCCGGTCACTGGGATCACTACAAGGACAATATGTACACAACTGTTATCGACGAGCAGGACTTTGCCATCAAGCCCATGAACTGCCCCGGCGGTATGCTTGCATTCAAGCGCAGAGTTCACTCTTACAGAGATCTCCCCCAGAGAATGGCTGAGCTTGGCCTTGTTCACAGACACGAAAAGTCCGGTACACTCCACGGTCTCATGAGAGTACGTTGCTTTACGCAGGATGATGCTCATATCTTTATGACTCCCGACCAGATCGAAAGCGAAATCGTGGGCGTTATCAACATGATCGACAAGTTCTACAGCATTTTTGGCTTTAAGTACAACGTTGAGCTTTCCACACGTCCTGAGGACTCCATGGGTAGCGACGAGGCTTGGGAGCAGGCTACAACAGCTCTCAAAAATGCCCTTGACGCCAACGGCAAGCCCTACAAGATAAACGAGGGCGACGGCGCATTCTACGGTCCCAAGATCGACTTCCACCTGCAGGATTGTCTGGGCAGAACATGGCAGTGTGGTACTATCCAGCTGGACTTCCAGATGCCCGAAAGATTTGACCTGACGTACGTTGGTCCCGACGGCGAAAAGCACCGCCCCGTAATGATCCACAGAGTTATCTTCGGCAGCATCGAAAGATTTATCGGTATCCTTACAGAGCATTACGCAGGCGCATTCCCGCTGTGGCTGGCTCCCGTACAGGTTAAGATCCTGTCCATCAACGATCGTTCCGCAGAGTACATCAGCGAGCTTTGCAACAAGCTTGAGGATGAAGGAATCCGTGTTGAGGTGGATATGAGAAACGAAAAGATCGGCTTTAAGATCAGAGAAGCTCAGCTCCAGAAGGTGCCCTATATGTTGGTTATCGGCGACAAGGAGGTTGAGGAGAGAAAGGTTGCCGTTCGTTCACGCAAATCTCCCAACAGCGTCGTAGTTGATATCGACACATTCGTTTCCCAGGTAGTTGAGGAAGCTGCAAACAAGCTGCAGTAATATATAGTCCCGTGTCACTATTTAACATATACGGCAATATGCCTATATTGGATATTTTCAAAATAAAGGTCAAAACTGCAAGGGCCATATTGGCAGCATTTGCAGCTTTGACCGGTGTGAATTGTCTGTTGGCAATTGTCGGAATTGGCTTTTATATTCCGTGCTGCGCCGAGTTACCATTTATTATGACAACATTGGCACGTGCTGCGCTCACCGGCGGAAATGCGGCAAAAGCCATACTGTTGA
>JAGBHJ010000194.1 GCA_017935525.1 Clostridia bacterium
CTTTTACACCATTGCCCTCTATTTTGGCTCCGTCGGCATCACCAAGACCCGCTACGCCATCCCCGTGGCAATGATATGCGACCTTGCGGCAATGCTGGCAGCAGTCATCACCTGCGGAGTGATATTGGGGTAATAAGATTTTTTCGTTTCCCTCTTTATTTTTTTGCCAAAATATTGTATAATATTAGATATATAAATAAAAAGGAGAAAACAATGGAAGAAAAAACATCTACCCCCAAGCGCTCATATCTGCGTACCATCAAAAGGTTTTTGCCCTACTACAAAAAATACAAGGGCATACTGGTATTTGACCTTTTTTGCGCTGCGCTCACCACTTTATGCGAGCTGGTGCTGCCCTTGCTCGTCCGCAAGATAACGGATATCGCACAGACTGACGTTTCCCTGCTGACTGTGGAGCTTATTCTCAAATGCGGCATACTGTACCTTATACTCCGAGTGATAGACACCGCCGCATATTATTACATGGCGTCCATAGGCCACGTTATGGGCACAAGGATGGAAACGGATATGCGCCGCGACTTCTTTGCTCATCTGCAGAAGCTTTCGTTCTCATACTTTGACAATACAAAGGTGGGCACTCTTATGTCCAGGATCACCAGCGATATGTTTGACATCACGGAGTTTGCACACCATTGCCCCGAGGAATTCTTTATTGCAGGGCTCAAGATAGTCTGCTCTTTTATAATCCTCTCCACAATGAACATATGGCTGACCCTGATAGTTTTTGCCATTATCCCCATAATGCTTTTGGTGCTGACACCCTTAAGCAAGCGCAGTCGTGAGGGCTTCCGTGAGTCCCGCAAGCAGGTGGGCGAGCTGAATTCCAAGGTCGAGGACACTCTCCTGGGCATCCACGAGGTAAAGGCGTTTTCCAACGAGGACATTGAGGAGGCAAAGTTTGAGGAGGGCAACCTCAAGTTCCTTGATATCAAAAAGATCGTTTATAAATTTATGGGCGCATACCACGCCGCCACAAGAGGCTTCAGCGGCTTGATGTACATAACTATGATAGTCATCGGTGCGTTCTTTATTCGCTCGGGAGGTATTTCCGGCTCTGATTTTGTGGCGTATATGCTTTACGTCACCACGCTGTTGAATTCCGTATCCCAGATAGTTACGTTTACGGAGCAGTTCCAGCGAGGCACAACGGGCATTGAGCGTTTCTGCGAGGTAATGGATATAGAGCCCGACATCGTCAACACAAAGGACGCAGTCCCGCTTTGCGACGTCAGCGGCGAAATAGAATACGACAACGTAACCTTCCGTTATTCCGGCGACACTCCCGAGGTCATCCACGACTTTTCCATAAAGATCGCAAAGGGAGAGAATCTTGTCATAGTTGGCCCGTCCGGCGGCGGCAAGACCACGTTGTGCGCTTTGTTGCCAAGGTTCTACGAGCTTGATGCAGGCGTTATCCGCATTGACGGCAAGGATATAAAGCATCTGACTCTTGATTCACTCAGGGACAATATCGGTATAGTACAGCAGAACGTATATCTGTTCTCCGGCTCCGTCCGCGAGAATATCGAATACGGCAAGCCCGGCGCATCTCTTGACGAGATCAAGGAGGCTGCAAAGCTTGCAGGTGCTCACGAGTTTATTGAATCCCTGCCCAACGGCTACGACACATACGTAGGAGAAAGAGGCGTTAAGCTTTCCGGCGGACAAAAGCAGAGAATATCCATTGCAAGAGTATTCCTCAAAAACCCGCCCATACTTATTCTTGACGAGGCAACCTCTGCCCTGGATAATGAGAGCGAAAGACTTGTTCAGCAGTCTCTGGAAAAGCTGGCAAAGGGCAGGACCACCATTACCATCGCCCACAGACTGACCACCATCAAGAATGCGGACAAGATAATAGTGCTGACAGAGGACGGCATTGTGGAGGCGGGCTCACACCATGAGCTTATAAGCAAAAACGGAATGTATGCGGAAATGTACAAGCTGTACTCCGCAGATTGATGCAGGAAAGGATCACAAATGAAAAAAGAAAAAATAGACAGAATAAATCAGCTGGCACGTGCCTCAAAGGTAAGGGAGCTTACCCCGGAGGAAAAGCAGGAGCAGCAAAAGCTCCGTGATGAATACAGAGCTTCGTTCCGACTGTCGCTGGTAAGTCAGCTTGACAATACTGTGATCGTCAACCCCGACGGCACAAGAAAGCATCTGAAAAAGGACAAATAATACCAAAACGATCGCCCGACAAACGCTGTCGGGCGATCTCTTTTTTAGTATGATGATCAGTATTCTCCTTATTCCTCGGAGTCCTCCTTCACGGGGTTACCCTCCCACGTGCATTCTCTCAGCTGGAGCATGGAATTTACCACCAGCTCAAGGCTGTCCTTGTCTATCTTGTTGTTGTCAAGATAGAGGTA
>JAGBHJ010000024.1 GCA_017935525.1 Clostridia bacterium
CACCTGCATTATCAACGCCCTTGTGTTGCGGAAGTGCTTAAACGTGCCAGCATTGACAGACTCGTGTACAAAGCCACCGGGTATGGGGAACAAAGGAATTTTTCTGCCATACGAATACATCTGCTTTAACCCAATGTCCAGCGATATTGACGAATGGAAGTAGGTATCATTCTTTACAAAGAGGTGAATACCCTTGGTAATCATAGAGTGTGTGTCGCACACCATTACGTATATATACTTTTTCTCCATAGGGTCCCCTCCTTTGCAAAAGATACGTATATGATACCATTTTTCTTGCGATTTGTCAATATTCTGCAGAAATATTTTACTCAAATGGCATTATTCGCCAATTTTCAGCTTGTATCCCGCCTTTTCTATTGCCTTTTTGAGCTTTGCTTGCTTTATCCTCTTTGTAGCTGCCACCTCTACCCTGCCCGTGTTAAAATCAGGAGCTGCCGATGCAATGCCGTCAATGCCCTCCAATGCCTTTTTGACCCTCGCCTCGCAATGCTCACACATCATACCCTCTACATTGAGCACAAGGCTCTGCTCATCAGCAATGCAGTCATGCCTTGTTCTGCCGTGCTTTACAAAATGCTTTGCAGATGTGACCTTGAACAAATTCAACCTCAACGCATTTGTCACCACACAAAAGCTGGAAAGGCTCATTGCCAGCGCACCCAGCATGGGGCTCATGCGCCAGCCCATAAGATTATAGAACACGCCCGCCGCAAGGGGGATACCCACCACATTGTAAAAGAACGCCCAGAACAGATTTTCCTTTATATTCCTCAATACCGCCTTGCTCAATCGAATGGCTTGAGGTACTCCGTCAAGAGCACTTCTCATAAGCACCACCTCTGCCGCATCAATGGCAATATCCGTGCCCGCGCCAATGGCTATTCCCATATCTGCCACCGTCAATGCAGGTGCATCGTTGATGCCGTCACCAACCATGGCGGTCTTGCCCTGCTTTTTCAACTCCTTGACTATACCCGCCTTTTCGTGGGGCAAAACTCCTGCATATACCTTGCCGATACCTGCCTGGGCGGCTATTGCGTTTGCAGTCCTTGAGTTGTCGCCCGTTATCATCACCGTTTCAATGCCCATAAGCTCAAGCTCCTTTACAGCCTTTACCGCCTCGGGCTTTATCTCGTCCGCCACAGCTATCACGCCTATCAGCTTGCCGTTTACCGCGAACAAAAGCGGAGTCTTTCCATCCTCGGCAAGGGCTTGACAGCTATTGCTTACGGACTCATCCACAGCCACATTTGCCGACATAAACCTTACGCTACCGCCCAAAAGCTCGTCGTCACCTGCAACGGCTCTTACGCCGTTTCCCGCCAATGCCTCAAAGTCATTACAATCATATGGCTCCGTGCCGTTTTGCCGCCCGTATTGGACGATCGCCCTTGCAAGGGGATGCTCGCTTTTTTCCTCCAGAGAAACCGCCATTGTCAAAAGCTCATCCACCCCAACGCCATCCACAGGCAAAACGTCTGTCACACGAGGCTCACCCTTTGTGATAGTGCCCGTCTTGTCCATTGCCATTATCTCAACTCTGCCAGTATTTTCCAAGGCAGTCGCATTCTTAAACAATATACCGTGCTTTGCTCCGACGCCGTTGCCCACCATTATGGCAACGGGGGTTGCAAGCCCCAGCGCACAGGGACAGCTGATCACCAGCACGGAAATACCTCTTTCCAGCGCAAAGCCAACGCCGTAGCCTGCCGCAAGCCACACGATCATGCTTACCACCGCGATCGCCATCACCACGGGCACAAATACGCCCGAAACCTTGTCCGCTATCTTTGCAATGGGCGCCTTGGTTGCCGCCGCATCGCTTACCATCTTTATTATCTGAGAAAGGGTGGTATCCTCCCCCACTCTTACCGCACGGCACCTTATAAATCCGGAGCCGTTGACAGTTGCGGCAGAAACGTTATCACCCACAGCTTTTTCAGCAGGAATGCTTTCACCGGTCAATGCAGACTCGTTTACCGAGGTATGCCCCTCTATCACCACGCCGTCAACAGGGATGCTCTCACCCGGGCGCACCTGAAACACATCATCCTTTACCACCTGCTCCACGGGAACGGACACAGTCTGCCCGCCTCTTTCCACGGTTGCCATTTTAGGCGAAAGGTCCATCAATCCCTTTAACGCATCCGTCGTCCTGCCCTTTGCCCTCGCCTCCAGCATTTTGCCAAAGGAAATAAGCACCAGTATCATTGCGGCGGACTCAAAGTAAAGCTCGTGAAGCAGCATTTTTGCCGCCTCGGCTTGTCCGTTTACCATGTGGTTGCTCATTGAGAATATCACCCACACGCTGTACACAAAGGATGCCCCGGACCCCAGCGCCACAAGAGTATCCATGTTGGGAGCCCTGTTCAGCGCACCCTTTGTACCGCTGACAAAAAATCTTCCGTTTATTATCATGACCACAGCCGCGGCTATCATCTGCAAAAGCGCTATTGCAATGGCGTTGCCCTCAAAAAAGCCGGGCAACGGCAACCCCAGCATATTGTGACCCATGGCAAAATACATAAGCACCAGCAGTATCGCTGCTGACACCAATATCCTGTAAAGTATGCCCTTGGCCTCGTTTTTATCCGTTACCACGGTCTTTTTGTCCGTCTGCACGCCGCCCTTAAGGCTTGCTCCGTAGCCTGCCTTTTCCACCGCAGAAATGATCGCGGCAGTATCCGCCGTGCCATCAACGTTCATGGAATTTGTCAAAAGATTAACGGAGCAGCTCTTTACTCCCCCAACCTTTGACACCGCCTTTTCTACCCTTGCGCTGCAGGCGGCACAGCTCATACCAGTTACATCAAATTGCTTCATAGCTTCTCCTCCTTACTTTATCATTTTCGTCATAAGACTGCACAGTTCGTCAATTACGTCCTCGTCGCCGTTTTTTACCCCTTGTGCAACGCACTCCTTAATATGGGTGGAGAGTATCTCCTTGCCCAGAGAGCCCAGAGCGCTTGTTACTGCGGATATCTGCACAAGGATATCGGGGCAATATGCGTCATTTTCCAGCATACCCCGTATTCCGCGTATTTGTCCCTCTATTCTGCTCAATCTGTTGTTAAGGTTTTTCAGCTCCGAATCGCTTCTGTGCTTTGTTTTGCAATGCTCACAAAAAACTATATCATTATCCATATCAGACCCTCCTGTTTTTTATAATATTATATACCCTATGGGGGTATTTGTCAAGGAAAAAATTTGCAAATTTTCTATTGTAATTCTCCGTCAAACATGCTATAATAGTATGTATGAAAAAATACTCATCAAGGAGAAGCATAATGGAAAAGAAAACACCCTTAACACCTATCGACATCAGAAATTCAATTCTGTTGGGATTAAAATTTTTTGTAATAAACCTTGCAACCAGCGCATTGATATTCGGTCTGCTGTTTTTGATCGCCCTTGTAATGGGCTTTGAAGGCAACGAGGCAGACAAATACTTCTACGGCCCCGTAATACAGACCATTCTTATGCCCCTTATAATATGGTACTACGGCTACGTTGCGTATAACGACGGTTACAGACATTCCGTGGCGGAAATGTACGACAAGCGCAGAATAACCATCGCCGCTATCCCCACTCTTGCGATCCAGATAATAATAGTGCTCATATACATAAGTGAGCAGCTGGAAGCACCGGGTGCCTCCACCTTGGAAACGGGCAGCATCCTGGCAAAGTTTATATTTGCACCCTTTGCAATTATATTTGAGCTTTTCCCCATGGCGCCCGAGCTGCTCTTTATCCCCTGCCTGTTGCCCCCCATTGCCATCTACACGGGCTACCATCTGTCCCGCTACAAGGAGGTGGAGGATCACTCCATATCCGACGATGCAGTGGCATTCCGCAAAAAGCTGGAGCAGGAGCAGTATAAATACGACGACCAAAACAACGACAATAAATAAACAAACGGAGTAACCTATGGCATTGACCGAAAAGGAATTACAGGACGAATCAAAATATCTCAAAAAGGTGTATCAGCTGATAGAGCAAGAGGCTCTGGCGTGCAGAGGCGCCCTTAAAAACAAATACGCATCCATCGTCAGCACAAACAAGGACTTCAGCGAGGACGTACCGCTGTTAAACGGCGGTGCAGACTTTGACCAGATAGTTGAGATATATAAATACAACGACATTGTAGAGTCGGAGGAGCGCCACTACAATGACATCAACGCAAGATTGCGAGTGCTGAATCAGATGCTGAATTCAGCATACTTTGGCAAGATAGATTTTTTGGAGGACGGAGAATCCTACTCGGACAAATACTACGTCGGTGTATCCTCCCTTAAGGATGAGGATGACGATTTTCTTATCCTCGACTGGCGTGCTCCTATCTGCTCACTTTATTACCAATACGACGCGGGCAAGTGCAGCTACGAGTGCCCCGCAGGCGTAGTAAGCGGCGACCTTTTGTCCAAGCGACAGTTTGGCATAAAGAACGACAACATACTCTACGCATTCGACACGGACGTAGTGATCGAGGACCAGCTTTTGTGCAGGCTTTTGTCAGAAAGCCGTGATAAAAAAATGGGTCACATAGTAAAGAGCATCCAGAAGGAGCAAAACGAAGCCATCCGTAAGAGCTCATCCCAGCATCTGGTGGTATTTGGTCCTGCGGGCAGCGGCAAAACCTCCGTTGCAATGCACAGAGCCGCATATCTTTTGTATAAGCACAGGGACACCATCAAATCCCAAAATATGCTCATACTCTCCCCCAACAGCATCTTTATGGACTACATCTCCGAGGTGTTGCCCGACCTGGGTGAGGCAAACGCAAGGATCAACACCATCAACCAGCTTTTTGCGCCCCTGCTTACAGATTTCCGTGTGGAAACGCACAACGAGCTTATGGAAAAGATCCTCGATACGGAAAAGGACAATTCAAAGCGCATCAAGCAGGCAAAATTCAAAAACAGCGCAGTATTCCTTGAGATACTCAAGAGGTACGCAAAATTTGTAGATCAAAACGACTTTAAGCCCCACGACATTGAGTTCAACGGCAGAATGCTCATCACCGCAGAGGAGGTATCCAGACTTTATTATCACGACTGGCTGCATATGAACTATTCACAGCGACTCAAAAGGATCGCCGCAAAGATATACGCAGAGCTTGACGTGATGATAGAAGCAAGAAAAAAGGAGATCGCCGCAGAAAATGCCGATACCTTCACTTGGGAGATCGACGAGATCTCCGAGCAGATCATAAACAACGAATTTGCTTCCATCCGTTCAAAGATAGACCATATGTTTGGGGTAAATACGGTTGCCCTTTACGCCAATATGTTCAAGTCAAAGAAATTCTATGACACTTTGAGCGACATTACCGACATAAGCTTTGAGGAATTCCGTGACATGATCAACCCGTCGGAGTATTATAACCTCCACAAGCTGAACAGAGAGGACTTCTTCCCTCTGCTGTTTGTAAGGTGCATCATTGACGGACAAAAGCCCCCCATTGAGGATACTATCCGCTTTATTTTCCTTGACGAATTTCAGGATATCCCCCCAACGGGCATTTACGTTCTGCAGAAAATATTCAGCAAGGCGGCAATAACCTTGGTGGGCGACATCAATCAGACCATTGACTGTACGGCACAGCTTTACGACGAGAATATCGTTTCCATGTGTCTTGACAAGCCCGCCGATATATTCAAGCTGAAAAAGAGCTATCGCTCCACCAGCGAGATCACAAGCTTTGCAAACAAGCTGATATTTGACGACACCGTGGAATATATGGACAGACACGGTGCCCCCGTAAATACAAAGAATATCCCCGACCCCGCAGAAAGAGCCGAGGACATCCTCAACGAGGTCAGCATTGCCACCTCCGAGGGCTTCCATTCCATTGGCTTGATATGTAAGGATGCGGCATCCGCAGAGGATCTGCATACCTACCTCAAGACACGTCACAACGCTACGGTATCCCTTGTGCTGGACGACAACGACTCTTACAGCTCGGGTGTGGTGGTAATGCCCTCATACCTTTCCAAGGGCTTGGAATTTGACGCGGTTATGGTTACGGATGCAGAAAAATACAACCTTTCGCAGGACTTACGACTGTACTACACCGCCTGCACAAGGGCAATGCACAAGCTTATTATTTACGGAGAACCCATTAAATGAATATAAGACGTGCTGTTACAGCGGATATCGACGGCATCAGTAAGCTTTTACAGCAGGTAAACAACGTCCATGCAGACGGCCGCCCGGATATCTTTATACGCGACAAAAGAAAATACACGGCTGACCAGCTTTGCGAGCTGTTGGCCGACGACACCCGCCCCATATTTGTGGCGGTGGATGATGAGGGCGCAGTTATGGGCTATTGCTTCTGCATTTTTGAGGAGCCTGCAACGGATAATATGCAGCCCATCCGCACGCTCTATATTGACGACCTTTGTGTTGACAGCGAGCTGAGGGGCAGGCACATCGGTACCGAGCTTTACAGATTCACAAGGGACTACGCCGCCAAAAACGGCTTTTACCACATCACACTCAACGTTTGGAACTTAAATACCTCTGCAATGAGGTTTTACGAAAGCTGCGGCTTAACGCCGCTTAAGGTCACAATGGAGGATATACTCCCCCGTGACTGATCATTTTACATGGAGGTGTAATCATGAAAGAAACAAAACGCATTTACGTGGCACCCACAGGTGCCAACACAGGTCTTGGAACAAAGGACTCCCCCTTTACTACTGTGGAGGCAGCATCCAACGAGGCAAGACTGGCTGTTGCAAGCGGCAACTGGGCGTCGGTTGAGGTCATATTCCTCAAAGGCGAATACCGCATCGACCCCATCAAGCTGACTCAGGCTGACAGCGGTAACGCAGATTGCCCTGTATGCTACAAGGCTCAGGATGGCGAGGAGGTCATCCTTTCAGGAGGCATCACACTCAAAAGATCAATGTTCTCCCCCGTTTGCGGCGAGGCGGCAGACAGGCTCTCTCCCGAAGCAAAGGAAAACGTACTTGAGCTTGACCTCGGTGCTTTAGGCATTACAAAGGAGGAGGTAGGACCTCTTTATGCTATCGGCGGCTCCAACACCGCATCCCATTACGACGGCGATACTGTGGGCAAAAACTGCGAGCTTTTCTGGAACAACAAGCGAATGACTATCGCCAGATACCCCAACGAAGGCTTTTTGAAGATCTACGAGGTAGCAAGCGTAGGCGATTTCAGAGAGTTCCCTCAAAACAATTATGCAAACACTTTCAGGAACAACCGTAACCCTCAGGGCTTCTCATTGATATTGGATAAGGAGACCAACGACAGAGCAAAGACTTGGGCACAGCCCGAGCTTGGTTGGATATTCGGCTATTTCTATTGGGATTGGGCTGACGGCTCCTCCCCCATACGCAGTATCGAAACCGACTTCAGACGTATGCACCTGGGTTATTTTTCCAACTACGGCGTAAGAAAGGGCACAAATTATTATTTCTACAACATTCTTGAGGAGCTGGATGTCCCCAACGAGTATTATATCGACAGAGATAATATGAAGATATACCTCTATCCCCAGGACGATTGTCAAGACCCCAAAATAATGCTCTCCCTTTGCAGGGACGTTCTTTTTACCGCAAGCGGTGTGGAATACCTGACTGTTGAGGGACTGACCTTTGAGGGTACCAGAAACGACGCCCTCAGCATCAGCGGCAATTACTGCACAGTAAAGGATTGCGTGGTGAGAAACGTGGCTTCTGCCGCAATGCACGTATCCGGCTACAACAATACGGTCTGCGGATGCGACATTTCCCGCACAGGCGCAGGCGGTATCTCCTTAAACGGCGGTGACAGAAAGACCCTTACCCCCGGTAACAACGTGGCAATAAACAATTACATTCACGATTGGGCGGAGATCAATCTGACTTACAGCAGCGGCATCAGCACAAGCGGCGTGGGCAACCTGATAGCACATAACGAGCTTACAAATTCTCCCCACATGGCAATAGGTTACAGCGGTAACGACCACGTTATTGAGTACAATTACCTCCACGAGGTAGTTTTGCAGTCCCATGACGCAGGTGCGATCTACAGCGGACGCGACCTTTCGGCATACGGAAACGTTATGCGTTACAACATTCTG
>JAGBHJ010000195.1 GCA_017935525.1 Clostridia bacterium
AAGTAAAATATTATAATATTATAAAATACATAATGATTTTATTATGAGGATGCCATGACACTTAGACATTTGAGGATATTTGACGCAGTATGCAGAAACAAAAGCATCACCAAAGCCGCGCAGGAATTGTTTATTGCTCAGCCTGCCGTGAGCAACACAATATCGGAGATCGAAAAGCATTACAGCGTCGTTCTGTTCAACCGCATCAATCGAAGATTGGTTATAACCGAGCAAGGGAATTACCTTTGGCAAAAGGCACGAGCCGCACTGTTATCCTTCGACGAATTTGAGCAATGCGCCAGAGATGCTGAATCAAAGCCTTTTTTCAGCCTGGGGGCTACCCTGACAGTAGGAAAGCTGCACGTTCCCCACATCGCTGCAAGTCTGGAGGACCGCATTGAGGGGCTTGACCTTCGGCTAAAGATAAAGCCTGCAGGAGCGCTTGTAGATGAGATCCTCAGCGGCACGCTGGACGTCGCTATTGTGGAGGGCAATATCCACGATCAACACATCATCTCCATTCCCGTGTCACAGGACAGACTTATAGCCTTTCAAAGCGCCACAAACTGCTTTGACTGCAGAATGACTCTTGCGGAATTGTCAAGGCTTCCGTTGTTGATGCGTGAAAGCGGTAGCGCCTGCGGGGAATTCATAAAAAATATATTTGCTGCCAATCAGTGCCAATTATCCGTAAAAATGGAATCCGCCAGCAACGAAGCCATCATCACCGCCGTTCTTGCGGGGCTTGGAGTTGCCATTTTGCCCGAAGGATTGGTAAGCGAATATATTGCAGACGGTCGATTGAGGGAGATATCGATACTTGATGTCGATCTTACCAGAAAATACAATATTATATATCGCAAAAACAGGCATTTCTCACCCGGGCAGACCGCCATGCTGAATATCTGCACAGATTATTTTATCAATTGACTTTATTCTAATAAGTTCAATCCCTTTTGATATATACATTGCTCCCGTCCACGTGTATAATAAAGACTCCAATATTTAATCGGGAGGGCAATTATATGTGCTTGATCTGCGAAAGGATCAAAATGATCCAAAACAACACAAATCCTTACCTTGTTAAGGAGCTGGAAACCGGGTACGTTGTCATCGGTGACGACCAATACTTTAAGGGCTATACGCTTTTTCTGTGTAAAAAGCACGTAACGGAGCTGTTCTTGCTTGAGGATGACTTCCGCAAAAAATTCATGGACGAAATGTCCACCGTAGCCCACGCTGTTGCCATAGTCACGGGATGCGACAAAATGAACTATGAGCTTTTGGGCATGGGGGACGCTCACCTGCATTGGCACCTTTACCCAAGATATAGGGGCGACCTTGAGCCCTATGCGAAGATAGGGCCTGTGTGGTGGGTACCCCTTGACGTAGTGCGGGACGAAAAATACAAGATCAAGGGCCGTGAGCTGGAAGACGCCAAGGCAAAGCTGAAAGCCGTGCTGGAGGAGCTTTTGAACAAAGCAAGCTGTTGATACGCACTATAAAAAGGGTAGCCGGAGAGACACTTCGTAAGGGAGTAGTCTCTCCGGCTTTATATAAAATTGTTATTGATCCACGTACAGAATATCAAAGTTCAGCTCGTGGAGGAATGCACCCGCCTCCACAGAGCCCTTGTAATAATTGATGTAGTATTTGTTATTAACCCAGAAAAAGCTCTCGGACTCAAAGGAATCCTCCACCTTGATGGTGGTGACCTTTTCACCTGCAAAATTATACACTTCAATAATATTGTCCTTGGTGCCACTCATGGGGAAATAAACGTAGTCGTTATCGGATCCCATGCCTTGGGCTGTATATTTGGCATTCTTTTCAAAAGTGACTGCAGACACAAGGTTAAAGCTGCTGTCGTAGATCATCAAATTCTTTCCGCCTCTGCCTGCAAAATATCTGTCGTTGACGGCATCGTAAGTAATGGATCCGATCTTCTTTTCCACAGTAACGTTTTCTATCAGCTCCAGAGTGTCGGGATTTATGATGGATACGATATCCCCCGTAGCCGTACCCTGGCTGACGATAAGTCTGTTGTTCTTTGTGTCAAACGTCATGTCATTGGCGTGGCCAAGGGACAACGCCTCGCTTATTGCCACCACCTCGCCCGTTTTAAGGTCGCACTTGTGGATATAGGTGTCCGTATCCTCCACGTGTCTGATGACAAAGTAAGCATACTCGCCGTCGCTGGCTGCGCCTTGGGCAACTCTGATTATGTGAGAAACTCCGGGGCAATGTATCACCTCTGTGGTCGTAAGCTTGTACTGATATCCACCGCTGAATATAAATTCAAAATCGATGGCTTCCTCTGCCCTGTATATTATCTCGTCCTCCTCGTCAAAGCGCAGGTAGCCCGTACCGCAATGCTCGGCGGACTTTAACACATCGTCCTTAAAGCGGAGCAACGCCAGATTGAGCATATTATCCTCCGTGCCGCAGATGACCAACTTGTTGCCGACCCTTGTTATGATGTAGCCGTGGTCGCCCACCTTTTCAAGCGCCTCAAGGGACTCGGGGCGGTTGGTCTTGCCAATAAGGATCTCGGGGGCATCCGTGGCTGTTATCTGCGAATCGGAATACACCGCCTTCATCTTTGTGCCCGAGTATTTACAAAGCGACGAATACATGGCAACTATGTTGCTTTTCGTCACCAATCCGACGTCGTTTGCCCTTACGTAGGAAAACACCATTTCCCCATTCTCCACAATATCAGGCTTTGGTGTGGGTGTGGGCTCGGGAGTAGGCTCGGGAGTAACCGTAGGTGTTGCCGTAGGTGCTGCCGTGGGCTTTTCTGCGCCGCATCCGCCCAAAAACGTCATCAGTATCACCAGACAGGTGATCACGGAGATAATTCTTTTATTCATTATATTGTCCTCTCTTGTTTTTTCTCATTGTACCACAAAGAGGGGCAAATGTCAAGCATCAGCAAAGGCGGATATGATATTGTGTTTGTCCAACACAGCCGCAGGCGACATTTATCACGCTCACCGCAGATGTATTACGCAAAAAGCAATACAAACACCACAAATTTCAAAAAAACTTTTTAAAAGGGTATTGACAAATAGGGAAATATGTGTTATTATATTATTTGTAAAAAAAGAAAGGGGACAAAGCAGATATAGAGATATATTATAAAGTCCGATGGTGATTTGAATGTATTTCCCGTCAAGATGGTATTATCTTTTGGTAAGTAAAGCCGGCGTGTATATCAATACATGAGGTTTGCATTGATATATACTTGCCGATCCGACTGACAAACCTCTCCGCATATTTATACTGTGCGATATGCACGAGAAAGGTGATACAACAATGAAGAAAAAAGCATTATACATCGCAATGGCGATGTTGATCATTTTAACTAGTATAGCATATAGACCTGCAACAAGATCGACGGCAGCAATAAAACCTGATGAAACGGTTGAGCCAATGGGTATATTTGATATACTAAAAGAGCCGGTTGATGTACAGGTAGCAAATTCTGTGAGTGCCTTGGCTACAACACCGCCAAGCGGTACTACCATTACATGGCGAGTATCCGATTCAAGAGTGGCTACTGTTTCATCATCGGGAGTCGTAACCGGAATTAGACCCGGACAAACAAATTTGACCGCGGTTATTACTATCCCGGGAGCCACAACAATGACGAGGGTAACAACAGTCAACGTTCTTTTTGATACAACGCTGTTTTACATTAAAAACAAGAATAGCGGACAGTATCTGACGGTAGCCGGTGCAGTAGATGCAAGCGGTCAGAATGTAACCCAGACAAAGATTACCGGTGTAAATAACGCCGCAAAACTTTGGGCTGTAACATATGTAGGCAATGGCTTATATAAGCTCGTTCCGCAACACGGATCAAAAATAAGATCTTTATGTATTGATATTACAGGCACAAACGGTAATGTCAACAGTGCGAATGCAATGATAAAAACAGATTCAAGCAGTACAAATCAGCGCTTTAAGCTGATACTGAATGATGACCTCTGCTCTTATCAAATTGCATCACAATGTAGTAATTATCTTAAGGTATTATCAGTAGTCAATGCGAGTTGTGATGAGAATGCAAACGTATTCCAATACACGCATGGCACTTCCATGAATGACGATTGGGTTCTTGAACCGTATACGTACTCATGGAATATGGCGAAGAATTATGCCTACGCAAACTGGAATACACAGGGTGGTTCTGTATTCTTCGAAATGTATCCATGGTTCTCTGGTGGTGACTGCGCAAATTTCGTAAGTCAGTGTATGCTTGCGGGCGGTATTCAATATCAAAATGAATGGTTTATATATAAGAAGAATAATAATGCAGCTATGACACCTACAGCATCTCAAATAGCTAGTGGGTGGGATATTGAAACCATTGGAGGTAATATACTTGGTATTGGTGCAAGTAGTCCGTGGTTTAGTGCAATAAAGTTTGGTGAATTTTGGTCAGAAAAGGTTCAATATAGTGATTTTTCCGGAAGCCAATTAACTGTATCATTGTCAAGTGCTTATAATGCAAATTATGTAGAAGGCGATGTCATCCAGACTTACACAAAAACCGCGAGTGGTAGCGCAGATGAAGCGCGACATACTATGTTAATAACTGGAAAATCCTCGGGAGACTATTTTATGACATATCATTCTATAGATAACAAAGATGCTGCGCTTTCTGATAAAGTTGATGATGAGTTAATATATAGGTTTTATAAAATGAGATAAGGAGGATCATTATGAGAAAAACACAAAACAAGAAATCAATCATATTGGCAATATCTGCATTGGTGATATGTATCTCAATCGTTATTTGTACCGTGCTTATCAAGCCGTCGGATGCTACCGGTAGCAATTACGGAATGTCCGATGAGTACGTCCTGTCTTCAATCAGATTGGAAAAAGCATACAGTGAATATTACAGATTGATAGAAACAAACGGTAAGCTTATTGTTTTCAATCCAATCTTACCCACCGATACAGAGGAAGAAATAGCGATGAAAACACAATATGATTATTATGATAATATCTCATCGTTAAAACGCTCTTTCCATACGTATGAGGTTTTAGCCCGTATATTCGGCGAGCAATATAACAGAGATACCGTAATAATAGAGGATGAACAGCTCCAAATTGTTTACTACAATTTGATTATGAGCGTTATGGACAGAGGCCTGACAGAGACTGACCTTTTCACTCGTGATGAGTGGGATTCAATGGCGGAATATATCGTTCGTAGAGCTTGCTTGTTAACAACGCCCGAAGCAATTCAAGCCTATAATGCAATGGTTCCTCGTTTGTACGAGTAC
>JAGBHJ010000196.1 GCA_017935525.1 Clostridia bacterium
AACACAGAGCATTCTTACCACGGACTCATCAACTGCAGCTCTTAACGCCTCGTCGTCTGCCATAAGTGCCTCCAGGTTCTCAATGTACGCAAGGGATGCCATATCCATATCCACGCCTGCCATAAGGCTGCGGTATGCCGTACTCCTTCTGTCCGAGCAAACTCGGTGGTTTGTCAGATCGCTTACAGATCTATAGTCGGAGGTGGCAAAGCCCTTAAATCCGAATTTGCCCCTCAGCACGTCCGTCATGTAATACCTGCTGCCTGACACGGGCTCGCCGTTTAACGCATTGTATGAGGACATAACGCTCATTGCACCTGCGTCTATTGCCGCTTGGTATGGCTTCATATAGTCGGAAAACAGCGTTCTTTCGCTTATATCGCATTCGTCGTAATCACGTCCTGCAAGGGACAGTCCGTATCCGCAGAAGTGCTTAAAGCACGCGGCTACCCACGGCTTACCCGTGGCGGGATTGATGCTCTGCAAGCCTCTTACACGCGCCGCGGCAATGCAAGAGCCCAAAAGAGTATCTTCTCCTGCGCCCTCTGCAACTCTGCCCCAGCGGGGGTCACGGCAGATATCTATCATCGGCGCATATATCCAGTTGATGCCGTCAGCATACGCTTCTTTTGCGGCGTAGGACTCGCTTTCCTCAATAAGCTCCATGTTAAAGCTTGCCGCCTGGCCCAAGGGTATGGGGAATACTGTGTGGTGACCGTGGATAACGTCATAGCCCATCAGCAGGGGAATGCCCAGCCTGGACTCCTCAACGGCAATTTTCTGTGCGGTTCTGCATTCTTCTGTGCCGCACATAAGCATACCGCCTATACTTCCGTTACGGATCTTAGCTATCATGCTGTGAGAGGGGACGGGGTCACCTTTGGTGTAATTTTGGAAAACCGTGTTTTCCTTTGGGTCCTCCAGGTTTAATTGACCGAGCTTTTCCGCTGTGGTCATTTGTGAGAGGATCTCAAGCGCTTTTTGCTTATAGGGTGTGGGGTCAAATCTGTTCATGATGTTATAATTCCTCCTTTGGGTGGGATAATTATAGCATTTTTTGTCTGCAATGTCAATCTAAAAATGCAGAAACAAAAAGGCTATGCCAATAGCATAGCCTGTATTGATATTGAAATTGATTACTGATCCTTGCGGCTTTCTGCCTTCAATCTCAGCTGTGTGTTGAGGATACGCTTTCTCAAACGGAGATTTTTGGGAGTAACCTCAAGCAGCTCGTCATCCTTGATGAATTCAAGGCACTTTTCCAGCGACATTATCTTGCAGGGAACAAGGCGCAACGCCTCATCGCTACCCGATGAACGCATATTTGTTGCGTGCTTCTTTTTGCACACGTTAACTGCAATGTCGCCCGTCTTTGCAGACTCGCCAACGATCATACCCTCGTACACGGGCACGCCTGCGCCGATAAACAGCTCACCGCGCTCCTGTGCGTTAAACAGACCGTACGTAATGGCGTCACCTGATTCAAATGCAACCAGGGCACCTGTCTGTCTTGTGGCAAGGTCACCCTTGTAGGGCTCGTAGCCGTAGAATACGGAGTTCATAACGCCCTCGCCGTGGGTATCTGTCAAAAATTCGCTCTTGTAGCCGAACAGACCTCTTGAGGGAACGTGGAATTCAAGGCGCATTCTGCTGTTGAGGGGAGTCATGTGTACCAGCTCACCCTTTCTTGCACCTATCTTCATCATAACTGCGCCTACGGAATCCTCGGGCACGTCTGTGATGAGAGTTTCGATAGGCTCGCACTTGATGCCGTCTATCTCTTTATAAAGAACGCGGGGGGTGCTTACCTGGAATTCGTAGCCCTCTCTGCGCATTGTTTCAATAAGAATGGAAAGATGCATTTCGCCTCTGCCGCAAACTGCAAAGCTGTCAGTTGAGTCGGTTTCTCTGATGCGGAGGGAAACGTCCTTAAGCAGCTCTCTGAACAGACGCTCTCTGATCTGTCTGGATGTAACAAACTTGCCGTCAAGACCTGCAAAGGGGCTGTCGTTTACGGAGAACGTCATTTCCACAGTAGGATCGGATATTTTTACAAAGGGCAGGGGCTCGTTTGTGCCCAGTGCGCAAACGGTCTCACCGATGGTGACGGATTCAATACCGGAAAGGCACACGATGTCACCCACGGATGCTGTCTGCACGGGTACTCTCTTAAGACCCTCTATCTGGTACAGGTTAACCACCTTGCCTCTGTAAGGCGCCACGTTGCCGTGGTAGTCGCAGACTGTAACCTCGGAAGCTGCCTTTATAGAGCCTCTTTCCACCCTACCGATGGCGATCCTGCCCACGTAGTCGTTATAGTCGATGGAGGAAACAAGCATCTGGAGGGGGGATTCTGCGTCTCCCTCGGGGGCGGGGATGTAATCCACTATGGTGTCAAACAAGGGCTTAAGGTCTGTGCCCAGCTCGTCGGGGGACAGGGATGCGATGCCTGCTCTTGCGGAGCAATAAACCACGGGGCTGTTGAGCTGCTCCTCAGTTGCGTTAAGATCCAGCAAAAGCTCCAGGACTTCGTCATAAACCTCGTCAACACGTGCGTCGGGTCGGTCCACCTTGTTGATAACGATTATTATCTTGTGACCCAGCTCCAGCGCCTTTTCCAGCACAAAACGAGTCTGCGGCATGGGACCCTCAAATGAGTCTACCAAAAGCACAACGCCGTTTACCATTTTGAGCACACGCTCAACCTCGCCGCCAAAATCTGCGTGCCCGGGGGTGTCAACGATGTTGATCTTGATGCCGTTGTACTGTGCGGCAGTATTTTTTGCCAGGATGGTAATGCCACGTTCTCTTTCCAGATCGTTTGAGTCCATTACTCTGTCGGCAACCTCCTGGTTGTCACGGAAAACGCCGCCCTGCTTCAACAGACCGTCAACAAGAGTTGTCTTGCCGTGGTCAACGTGAGCGATTATGGCGATATTTCTTAAATCGTTTCTTATCAAAGCTTTTCTCCTTGTATTGTATAAAAAATTGCATTAAAAAAGTGTCGTATTACACAACACCCTCTAATTATTATCCTTTTGGTGCGCCGCTTGTGACGCAATATTTGAGCAAAAAAAGCGCTTGCATTCGCAAGCGCTTTTTACTGGTACCCCCAAAGGGAATCGAACCCTTGTTACCGCCGTGAGAGGGCGATGTCTTGACCGCTTGACCATGAGGGCGAATGGCTGCCGAACTAGGATTTGAACCCAGACAGAATGATCCAGAGTCA
>JAGBHJ010000197.1 GCA_017935525.1 Clostridia bacterium
CGGTATTCATCCACACCGACAGCTTCGGCAACGGTCTGTGCGGCGCTGATGTTGTCACCCGTCATCATAACTGTCCTGCTGACTCCGTTTGCTTTCAGGGCGTCAATGGTTTTTGCGGCGTCTTTTTTTACTGTGTCTGCTACTGAAATATAACCGAGGTACTCTCCGTCAAGTGCAATATGCACGGTGGTGGAGTCATTTGCTCCGCACTCTACCGTAACGCCGTTTTTCTCCAACAAGGAAGAATTACCTGCGATGATCCTCTTTCCGAGGTGATCTGCGGTGATACCCTTGCCCTTGATCTCACAGACATTGTCCATTTCAAGCTCGGAATTACTGCTTGCTGCTATTGCCCTTGCAATGGGGTGTTGTGAGTATTTTTCTATTGATGCGGCAAGCGAAAGTAACGTTTCCTCGTCCGTGTTGACGGGACAAACGCTCTTTATGCTGAATTTACCCGTGGTAAGCGTTCCTGTTTTGTCAAAGACTGCAACGGTGACCTTCTTTAATGTTTCCATGGTGTTGCAACCCTTGATAAGCACGCCGTTTTTTGCAGCTTTGCCAATACTGATAAAGAATCCAAGGGGAACGGAGATAACCAGCGCACAAGGGCAGGAGATGACTAAAAGCATCAATCCGCGGTAAAGCCACGGAACAATGTCCTCACCCAATATTAGCGGCAGTATTACCGAAATAATTACAGCGGAAACGCACACTATTGGAGTATAGTATTTTGCAAAGCGGGTTATAAATCTGTCCACCTTTGGCTTTTGCATTATTGCTTCCTCCACGGTGCGGGTAATAACGGAAGCTGTGGAGTCGGTGTATTTTTTGTCTACACGGACCGTAATTGCCCCTGTAAGGCTGATGGATGCGCTGAGCACGGAATTCCCCTCGCACACCAAAACAGGCACAGATTCGCCCGTGAGGGCAGAGGTGTCAAGCTCCGTTGAGCCGGAAATGACCGTACCGTCAAGGGGTATCCTTTCACCCGCTTTGACGAGTATATTTTCGCCTACCTCAACCTCCTCGGAATTGACGGTAATGATCTTGCCGCCGCGTATTACGTTTGCGGTTTCGGGAGCCAAAGAGAGAAGATCCTCAATGGATTCCCTTGAGCTTTCCACCGCGGAGCTTTCAAACAGCTCTCCCACGTTATAAAACGTTATTATCATTATTGCCTCGGGGTATTCACCCACGGCAAATGCACCAAGACCGGCGATGGACATTAAGAATTTCTCATCAAACACTATGCCGTGGACGATGTTGACAGCCGCATCCTTTAGTATCTCAAAGGATATAAGCAAATACGGCACAGCATATATTGCGATGGTTACTGCAAGGGGCAGATCTTTACCAAGCACATGATCAAGCACAACGGCTACGGCAAGAAGGGATACTGTGATGAGAATTTTTGCCAGCTCTTTTTTCTGCTCTTTGTTTAGCTTATGTATCATATCAGCTCAACCTTGGCGTCGGGCATAACTCGCTTTGCCTCCTTGATAACAAGCTCCGCAACTTCTTCCTTGGGAAGATTGCTTTCCACCGTCATCTTACCCATCATATACGCAAGGTTGGCATCGTCGATATCCTTTATCCTTGCAATGGCACGCTCTAATTTTTTTGCGCAGTTGGCGCAATCAACTTCTACCTTGAATTTTACTGTCATAATAGTCTCCTTATTCTTCTATATGGTTGATGCCTTGATTGATAATAGTTCTTACGTGGTCGTCGGCAAGGGAATAGAGTATAGTCTTGCCCTCGCGGCGGAATTTTACCAAAGAGCCCTGCTTTAATATCCTCAATTGGTGGGATATTGCACTTTGTGTCATTTCCAGAGTATCCGCTATCTGGCAGACACAAAGCTCACGCTCAAAAAGGGCGCAAAGAATTCTGATCCTTGTGGAGTCGCCAAAAAGCTTGAACAGCTCTGCCAATAAGTACATTTCTTCCTCGGAGGGGAGCTTTTGTGAAACGGAGAGAGGAACCTCCGGGTGATGGTCGTGATTTGGGCATCCGACCTCGATAGTATCGTCTGTATGCATAGTATGAATATCCTTTCATATGAATGATTGTTCATATTATAATACGTTTTTTCTTTTTTGTCAAGAGCTTTTGGTCTTTTTGTCGAAAAAAGGACTTGCCCGCATAAAAGCTACGGCAAGTCCTTATAGTTTAAGTCGTCAGATCTTGTAGAAGTTCATTGCTTCCTCAATATCCTCGTTATGCTTGAAATTTTCGCTGAGCCTCAAATTGTACTTGATGCATTCCTCAAGGTACTCTCTCTTTTCCTTAAGGCGCTGTTCCTTTGCTTGACCGCCAAGAGCCATAACGTCCTCGTAATCCGTTGCGATCTTAATATTCATAACGGAAAGCCTTGCGATCCTTACGTGGTCCTTCTGAACACCCTCTGCAAGATCGTACGCCTTGTCAAACAGGGAAAGCACCTCGTCAATTCGCTTTATAAACTCACGGTAGTGGTCATCAGCGTCGCTGTAACAGTCAAAGTGGATATTTACCGTTGTGTCAAGTAGGATGTCTATGTACTCTCTGATATATTTCCAGCCCTTACCGTAATAGCCCTCAAGAAAGTCGCACATATGGTAATTGTACTCATCCTCGCTCATAAAGGGATCCATGTACAACTTGGAGAACAGGTACGTCTTTAACTGGTTAAGATCTGCACCGGGACCGTTGTAGTTGCCCAGGGAAAGCATACCCTTGACGTTGTGCTCCGCAAAGAATTTGTTATTATGCAGCAATACGCCGTAATTGGGGAATGGCAGACAGTAGTGAGCAAAGTCTGTGCAGTAATCCCAGATGTAAAGATCCTTGCAGATAGAGCTCCAATCCCTGATATCCTTGCAGAATGAGATATTGTCGGGGCAAGTCTCATCGATGTAGGGGTGACGGAAGCAGCATTCTATTGAGCACAGACGAATACAGACGTTATCCCTGGGACGGGTGATCTTGGGCAATGCTCTTGTGTAAGTGTATGCGAGGGTGTCAACCTTGACGTCGGGGAATTCCTTTTCTATTTCCTCTGCCACCTTGTTTACAAAACGGAGAAGAATTCCGGAGGGAGATCCTTCCTCCTCGTCAACAGCACGGCATTTTTCGCATTGGCAATAGTCAACGTTATCGTTCTGGGAAATCGAGATAAAGTGCTGTTTGTTTTTTCTCAATTCCTCCAATGCATTTTCCGTTACGATCTTTAGCACGTCGGGGTTGGAAAGGCACAGCTGTGTGGGCTTTCTTTCTCCATCGCGGAGGGCGTAATACTCTGGATGCGCCTCAAAATACACCTTTGGAGGGCAGAGTCTGTTGAATGTATGAACGGGTAAGCAGTATTCAACGCTTCCGCCAAGTTTTTC
>JAGBHJ010000198.1 GCA_017935525.1 Clostridia bacterium
GCGGCAAGGTCAGCGATCACTATGGATATCACCATCTCAAAGGGCTGCAGCTGGGCTATCTGGCGTTTTCCCATCAGCCGCATCACAACGATTATGGCAATATATATCACAAAGGTTCTTATCATAAGATTCAGCATGGCAGACACTCCGTTCTTTTTTGATAGTATCCGCCAAAATCAACTGATTATTCTGTCAAAGATCAGTCCTCATTTGTAAATTTTATGTTAACAGCACATTTTATTAAGAAAATATGGTATAATTATGAACACACCAAGGAGAGAATTATGAGAAAAATTATCACATTCTTGTCAGTAATGGCTATCTGTTTATCCTTTTGTGCCTGCGGTGCTCCCCAATCGCGCGGCAACGAGTTATGGGTGGCAGAGCGTATAGAAGCAAACGGTGCAAGCTACACCAAAACCGAATACGAAAATGCAGGTAATGCCTTTACCTTTGATCTGGTATTGATATACCGCGACAGTCGGTCCGTCACTATCAACGATTTCGACGAAAGCGGAAAATCTGTCGATCCACGGACGTATCAGTTAAAGACCAACGAATTCAGTATGTCAAGCGACCCCAACGCCATGGTATTCAGTCCTGACGATAATTCTACCCCCATCCCCGCAACGTACGAAAACGACGTGCTTGTTATCACTCTTGACGGCATAAAGATCTATTATAAGTTAGAGAAAATTACCATCGACTCCAATATCCAAATAGGCGACGGTAACTCCGACAAGGAGCAATGGTTCGTATCACGTATTGTTGCAGGAGCAATTACCTATACCGATATCAACGAATTTAACACGGCTGACGGGTATGATTTTCCCTATGATATATTGTCGATCAACAAGAGCGACAGCTTTGTTGCTGTGTTTGACACTATCCGTACGGAAGGAAGTATACACTCATCGTTCGGCAATTATAGTCTTGAGGAAACAGCAACCGGATATAAGCTCACAAAAGCAGATACCGAGCTCATACTCACACAGGAGGGTGATGTCCTGGTAATGGACTATCTGACTCTTACAATGGGCACAGTAAAAGTATATTTCTCAAAAAATACTATCGAAAAATAAATACAAAAAGCTCCTTGCAGGATCATCCGCAAGGAGCTTTGCTTTACTAAGATCAGAACTTACCTGTGGAGCCAAAACCCTTTGTGCCTCGACCGGTTTCGTCCAGCTCGTCCACTTCCTCAAACGCCATTGCAAGGTAGGGCACCACCACCAGCTGTGCTATTCTCTCCCCCTGCTCGACCGTTTGTGTCTGATCGGAGTGGTTATGAAGTACCACCTTGATCTCTCCTCTGTAATCAGAGTCCACAACGCCCACCTTGTTTGCGGGGGCAAGACCCCTTTTTGTACCAAGGGAGCTACGGGCAAAAATAAGCCCTACAAAGCCCTCGGGGATCTCTATACAAATACCCGTACCAAGCCAAGCCGTGCCCCCTGAGGGGATCGTAGCGCCTTCTACGGTGTAAAGATCGGCACCTGCGGCGTAGGGTGTACCCAGCGTGGGTACGATGGCTCTTTCGTCCAGCTTTTTCATCCTTATGACAGTTTTTTCCATCAATATTCCTCCGTTTCATCCATGCCCAGCCTTGACATCACATAGCTGATGGCATCCCAATAGAATCCGTTGCGTTGCAGAGTTCCCTGCAGCTTTTTGAGGGACTTTTCGTCACGCCTCTGCCCCAGTATCTTTTCCGCCACAGTCATGGCACGCAGGGTCTCGTCCGTGTCAAACTCCCTCGCCACAGACTGTATTGTCTCCTTGTCAACACCCTCCAGCTTAAGATCGTAAAAAATTGCTCTCCAACTCTTTTTTGACCCGTTAAGTCTGTAAATTATATACTCACGGGCATATGCGGCATCGTCCGTATACCCCCATTCGCCAAGTTTTTCCACGGTAGAAGCTATGATCTCCTCCGAAAAGCCCTTTTCCTTAAGCTTGTCCCCTATCTGCTTTTGAGTGCGCATCCTTAAGTTGAGGAACTTGATGGCTTCCTTGTGAGCACGGACGCATTCCGAATCAAACACAACTCTTTCAAGCACATCATCCTCAACGTCCTTCCCCTCGATAAGGGGGCTTGTGGACACGGTAAAGGTGTCCAGCTCCAGCACGTCAAAGGTATCCAGTATCACTCGGCAGAGCTTGTCGTCAATGTATTCTATCTTGTTTATATGCTTCAAGCCGCACCTCTTAACCCAGGTGCTTTTCCATATAAGGCTCGCCATCGGTATTTTTCCATACAAAATTGTCGCCGTCAGTTACCATATAGCTATGCTGACTGTTTTCCTTTGGAATGGAAACAGAGCCGGGATTCATGTATATAAAGCCCTCATGCTCCTCGCACCTCGGCACGTGGAAGTGACCGTACAGCAGTACGTCGCACTTGTTGAGGAACGGAGGCTGATCCACGTTGTAGGTATGACCGTGGGTAGCAAATATAACTCGCTTCTCAAAAGCGATGATGGCGTAAGGCGCCATTATGGGGAATTCCAGCACCATCTGATCCACCTCGCTGTCGCAGTTACCCTTTACGCAGATTATCTTCTCCTTTATCGCATTAAGCATTGCGGATACTCGCTTGGGGTCGTAATCCCTGGGCAGATCATTTCTGGGGCCGTGGTAAAGCACGTCACCCAAAAGCAACAGCTTGTCCGCACCCTCGCGCTCAAATGCCTCAACTATCTTCTCGCAGTAATATGCCGACCCATGTATGTCGGACGCTATCAATATCTTCATTCAACATCCTCTCCTCTTGCAGCCTTTATTCTGTTGTAAATATTCTCAACTGACTGAAATCTTTCCTCTATCTGCGGGCGTGTGACCGTTGTCAGCGCGCTTATTGCAGAATCCATAGCGTCATCCAGCA
>JAGBHJ010000199.1 GCA_017935525.1 Clostridia bacterium
CCAGCATGGTGCATTTTTTCTGATATATGGGCAAGGTCGCCAGCACGCCGTGGTCAAGCACCGCAATGTCGGGGACAATGGAGGGGTGCGCTATGGACTGCTTTTTGCCGTCGTAATAAATTACAGCAAACCTTGTGGACTCGCTGCCCGTGCCCGCCGTGGTAGGCAATGCTATCAGCGGTATGCCGGAGTCAAAGCACTCCTGCTCCAGATAATTCCTGCTGTGGTCCATTTTTGCATAGAGCTTTATGCACTTTGCCACGTCAATGGAGCTTCCGCCGCCCACCGCAACAATGGCATCACAGCCCTCCTCTACAAAAAGCTCTACCCCCTTGCAGACATCCTCATACAGGGGGTTGGGCGTAAACCGGTCGAAGGGGACGGATCTGTCCCCCAACGTCAAAAAATATTCTTTTATACTGAGAAAGTCAAATGAGCTGTCACACACCAGCATAAAACGCTTACTGCCAAGCTCGTCCAGCAGCTCCCCGACTCTCTTGTGGCAATCCGCCCCTGCAATTATCCTTTGTTCCATCACATTTCCTCTGGAATAAGCGTGATTATCTTGGAAATAGGCATACAGAGATCGTCTGCCTCCTTTGCTCTGTGGTTTGTAAGGATGGTCTGTGCAACGTTCTGCATTGCGGGGAATGCGCTTCTGGTCAACTGGTTTGCATATATTACCACGTTGACACCTCTTGCCTTAAACTCCTCCTCCGTTACCGTGTTAAATGACGTAGGCACCACAACGATGGGCGTCTGCTTGTCACGGCTTCTGAATTTCTCCACAAACTCAAATATCTCTGCAGGGTCCTTCTTTCTGCTGTGGATCATAATGGCGTCTGCACCTGCGCCCGCAAATGCAAATGCTCTTTCCAGCGCATCCTCCATGCCGCGCTCCAGAATAAGGCTTTCTATCCTTGCGCAGATCATAAACTCCTTTGTCTTTTGAGCATTCTTTCCTGCGCGGATCTTTGCGCAGAAATTCTCAATGGAATCCTGGGTCTGCTGAACCTCCGTTCCAAACAGGGAGTTCTTCTTAAGACCCGTCTTATCCTCAATTATCACCATGGAAACGCCCATTCTCTCCAGGCTCTTGACAGTATATACAAAATGCTCCGTCAAGCCGCCCGTGTCGCCGTCAAAAATAATGGGCTTTGTGGTGACCTCCATAATATCGTCGATCGTGCGGAAGCGGGACGTCATGTCAACCAGCTCAATGTCGGGCTTACCCTTTGCCGTGGAGTCGCACAGCGAGGATACCCACATTGCGTCAAACTGGTACGTTTTGCCGTCCTGCAAAACAGTAGTCTTTTCCGCAATAAGACCTGTCAGACCGCTGTGAGCCTCAATGGCGTTTACTGTGCCCTTCATGGCAATGAGCTTTTTAAGTCTGCCTCGCCTTGCGTCGGGCATTGCCAGTCTTGCTCTGCTTCTCTGCTCCAGCTCGTCGTATTTTTCATCCTTGGAATAGGGGAATTCCACCAGCTTGCCGCCGTACTCCGCCAAAACGGACACCACCTCGTCACGCACGGGCTTCTGGAAGCCCACCTTCCAATCGTCACCATGAACAACGTAGTCCGGCTTGATGCTGCGGAGGTTTTCCGCATAGCTCAGATGTTTCTGCTCCACAACCAAAGATACGCCGTTGATATTTTCCATAAGGGATACCCTCTCCTCAAAGGGCACAAGGGGAAATCTCTTGTAGCTTGCCACAGCCTCATCGGAAAGCACGCCGATTATCAGCTTGCCCAGCCTTGCCGCCTTTCTGATTATGGCAATATGCCCGCTGTGGATCACGTCCGTGGAAAAGCACATATATACCGTTCTGTTTTCCAGCTCTGCCACTCTGGATGCGACCACCGCCAGATCCTCGGGAGTATCGATTTCGTTGCAAAGGGCGTTCTTAACGTCCAGCGTGTGTATCCTGCATCTGTCGGATACCTGATTGAACGCATTTTCCGCATAGCACTTTCTGTTGTCGCTTTCGCAGAAGCTGCAGATCTCGCCAAGCCACACCGCCCAATCCTCTCTGCAGAGCTTATACAAGGGCTGTGCCGCCATAGCATCCGTAAAGAATTCTATGCCCACCTTTTCTATCATGCCGTTGTGTACTACTGCCTTAAAGTCCTTTTCCGGCAGGGGCAGGGTGGAGCTTACCGTCATACAGCTGTATTGGCTTGCCACCACGTCGTCAAATACGGATTCCTCAAACACAAGGTCGCCGTGCATCATGATGATGTCGTCATCCTGCAGGAATTCCCTTGCGCAATATATGGAATAGATATAGTTTGTCTTATCGTATATGGGATTCTTGACAAAGGTATAGTGCAACGGCAAATTCAGACTGTTGCAGTAGTTGACCAGTATCTCGTCAAAATAACCCGTAGTCATTACCACCTCTGTGATGCCAGCAGAAGCAATAAGCCTCAACTGACGGCTGAGTATAGTGTCCTTATTGGATATTTCCGTCATACACTTGGGATGCTCCGACGTCAAAACGCCCATTCTGTGTCCCAGACCGGAATTAAGTATCAATGCCTTCATTTTTTATTATCCTTCTTTCGTTTTGTTTTTTACGTATGCATCATAAAGATGGGGAGAGACCCTCTTTTCCTCCGGCGGAAGCTCCATGTAGTTGCCGTATATTCCGCCAAGTATGCCGTCATACCCTGCAGGGATGGGGAAATGCCTTCCCTCAAATTCGGCATCCACCACATTGTCAAAAAATGCCTTATCAACGATGCTCCTCTCCTTGTACGGCAGCATCATATCCGCAACGCCGCCCGAGGGCTCGTCCTTGTATTTATCCGCGATCTTCTTCATCCTTGCCACCACCTTGACGGGGGAAACAAAGAACAACGCGCATTTTGCCACGGCAAGCACCACGTTTGCCACTGCGCTTCTCTTTTTCCTCAATGAGCTGCACTTAATGCCCCTCACCAAGCGCCACAAGCGCAGGGCATTGTACATCTTTGTTTTCTTTTTCTCATTGTCGGGCACGTTTTCCAGCGGAAAAAGATCCAATCCTATTCCATAGCTGTAACCGTCCTTTCCCATAGCCTCTATCTCAACGGTGTCGCCGTCAAAGACCTTGGCAAAGGTGTAGGGGTAATCCTTTGTTACCGCGCTGTCGTACACCTTAACCCTGTCATGAGAAAACTCCCTTACAAATCTATCATAATCCTCACGAAGCATGGCAATGTCGATATCGTCATCCCACGGGATATATCCCTTGTGGCGTACCGCACCA
Organism: Clostridia bacterium; assembly: GCA_017935525.1. Taxonomy (GTDB): domain Bacteria; phylum Bacillota; class Clostridia; order HGM11327; family HGM11327; genus SIG351. The sequence continues at coordinate 3,254 of JAGBHJ010000199.1, forward strand.
AGCAACGTTCCGTAATAGAGAAAATACTTTATACCGTTCTTGCGGCAGAATTCATCCACTGCACCAAGAACCTCCATCTGACACTGCTTTACCTCGTCCCTTGTGGCGAGCCTGTAAAGCCCGTTATCCGGTCTGTTCATAACAAAGTCCACCTTTATGTTTTTTGCCGGCGCCGCTGTTTTGTGCATACAACGGCGTATACATAGTATATCACACAAACACAAAAAAGTCAATATATCCACAAAATTTAACCAAATTGTCTATAAGCGTACGCGCCATTCATATTAAAGAAGCCCCACCAAAGCAGAAAGAGAGGACAGCTCGGGGTATTCCCGAACCATCCTCTCTGATACAACTATCCATTTATGCCATCACCAAAATAACGGCAATATTACTTCCGCATACTCCAGACCGGCACATCTCCATTCCGCCAACATAATGCCTGCACAGCTGCCACCGAGCACCAACAGCAGGTTGATCAGAATATGTAATGCTCTGTTTTGGTTCCACGGTTCTTTTTTGAATGGAGCCAGCCTCAACGCAGTAAATACGTACAGCAAAAGTATCGCAGCTATTACGAATTTGGTAAGCCCTTGTTTAACCGACTCCGAAAGTACCGGATCAGCCATCCCCGAGGCTCCGAGATCCACTTGTATAACTCTGTCATTTAAGTCCTCGGTCACCACTGTCGCCACGTTATACACGACAAATACTACGATCAACAATACCATTAGTGCATTTAGTATCTTTTTTGTCAAACCGTTGATTATCACGGAACTACCTCCATTTTACAGTAAAACAACTGACAGTTGCTTCATTCACATTATTGTAACTCAGTCATCCAAAACAACTGTCGTTAAATATATTATATCAAATATTCACATAAAAATCAAGATGATTTTATTTATTCATTTTACAGGGTTTATAATTCTGATAATCTCTGTAAGTATAATAAAAATGTTCAAAAATCATTTTTGCATTGAAAAAATAACCGATGTGTGCTAAAATATAATAAGTAATTCTCCACGAAAGGAAATACGCATTATGGAACAAAAGGTTTTGGCATTTATAGGCTGCGGAAGGATCTCAGGCTCCCACTTTCCCTCATTTGTAGATAACGAAAACGTGAGGATCAAGTACGCCTGCGACCTTATCGAGGAAAAGGCTATTGCAAGAAAGAATCAGTTTGGTGACAGAGTTAAGATCGAAAACGTTATTACGGATTATCACATCGCCCTCAACGACCCCGAGGTTGATGCGGTCTACGTTCTTACCCTCAACTACACACACTACACGGTAACAATGGACGCATTGCGCGCAGGCAAGCACGTATTCTGCGAAAAGCCCATTACCGTAAACTACGAGCTCTCCAAGGAAATGGCAGAGGAAGCTGCAAAGCAGAACAAAATTCTCAACATCGGCGTTTGCAACCGTTACCACAAGTCCGTTGAGGAGCTGGCAAGGCTTAACGCAGAGGGCAAATTCGGCAACATTTACCACGTATATTGCTCATTCAGAGGCTTCAGAAACATCCCCGGCTTGGGTGGCCCCTTTACAACAAAGTCGGAGTCCGGCGGCGGCGTGCTTATCGACTGGGGTGTACACTTCTTTGACCTGATACTCTACATTCTGGGCGGAGCAAAGCTTAAGACCCTCACCTGCGACGCATATTGTGAGATGGCAAAGGATATGCTGGCATACAGACACAGAGGTATGTGGGCAGAAGAAACCAGCGATGTTGTTAACGGTACCAACGACGTTGACGACTTTATCTCCGGCTACATCCGCACGGACAAGGCAAGCATCTCCTTTAACGGCGCATGGGCACAGAATCTGGATAAGTCAGAAATGTTTATCGACTTCCTTGGCGACAAGGGCGGCGTAAGGCTCAGCTACGGCGGTCTGTACGAATTCTGCAACGGCGAAACGCTTGAAACAGAGCATCCCCAGTACGACATCCCCAATATGTATTATCTTGAGGACAATGCGTTTATTGAGTCCATCACAACGGGCGAAAAGAACAGAAGCCACATCGACAATATTCTGGAAAGCGCAAGATTGCTGGACGTGCTGTACAAGTCTGCAGACGCAAAGAAGGAGATCTCTCTGGATTAAATTGCCAAAGGGCATGATCTGAACAATAATAAAGACCATCGGCAGAATATCTGCTGATGGTCTTGTTTTTATTTATTGTATTCTATCCCACTTTGCTTACGGAAGCTCGATCTCAATACTGTCACGGGCAAGCTCAAAGCTGCCGTTCTGCGCCACTTCTGCAGGCCACGGTGTATCCGAGCCGACGTAAATGTATGTTGTACTGTCACTAACGGGCTGTGCTCTCCACTTGTACTGACCGTTAACACCTGCAAGCTCAACGTTGTGGACCTTGCCGTAACGGTCGCTGCCAAATACGTCCTCAGACAGCTTTGCATCGCCGATGCTGATGCACAGTCTGTACTGTCCCAGAGCACCGTCATACTCCACAGTGCCGTTGGCTGTATTTTCCGTAGTATCAAGGCTTACGTCAACCACCGAATATTGGTAGTCGTCCAAAAACGAGCCTTCGATGTAAAGCACATTTGCGCCGTCCTTGTTCTTCTTTATACCGATCTCAAGAACGCCGTCCTCTTTGCCGTCTGCCACCCATTGAAAGAGCTCCTTGCACTCCTGCGCCCGGGCAAAAACGTCCTCATCTTCAAAAATTACCTCTCCGTTTGTCACCACGCGCAGTACCTCTGCATACTCGGATGCGCTATCCTTGTTACCCTTGGCGATCCTTTCGCAGATGTCTGCCCATTTTCCAAACACCTCGTAATATTCCTCGCTCTTGTGTTCAACCTTTTCCATTTGTTGTCGCAGCTCGTCAAAGTCGCGGCGTATGCTCTCCGGGGAATCGGAGCCACATCCGCAAAGCGCCACCAGCACCAGCAGGACTGACAAAACAGATAATAATGTTTTTCTCATACTCGTTCTCCTTTTGCATTTTATTTCAACGCAGGGCATTTTTCCAAGTGCAGAAGCATCTCGGATATGCAAAGTCGTTGTACCTTTAGTATACCATACCCCCCC
>JAGBHJ010000025.1 GCA_017935525.1 Clostridia bacterium
CCCGCTGTTTTTTGTTGTCTGCACGGTTGATGCGGATATTTGCAGAAAATTAACCGTTTTCTCATACTGAATTCAAAAAAATTATTGACAGGTAAATGATTTTGTGTTATCATATACTAATATAATGATACAATTGTATTAACTGTTTTTGCGGGAGGGATCACTTTGTTTGGCAACATAAAGCCCAATAAGGGTGAGATGAAAATAAAGGATTATACAAATTACAGAGCCTATTATTGCGGCTTGTGCAAGAGTATGGGTAAGAGATACGCAGGACTGTGTAATTTTGGGCTTTCCTATGAGGCTGTGTTTATTGCTATCGTGATGAGTGCGCTGTCCGATGAGGAGGTCGTGCTCAAACGGCAAAGGTGCTTTGTGCATCCTTTTACAAAGTCTCCCATGGTGGTGCATAATTCCAGCGTGGACAGATCCGCCGCTATCAACGTTCTGTTGATATACAACAGCCTGTGCGACAATATCCGCGACGAGAATGACTTTAAGTCAAAGCTCGGGAAGCTGTGGTTTGGCGCTCCTTACAAAAGGGCGGCAAAGGAGCTTTCCGAAACGGATGACAGAATAAAGATCAAGCTTGACGAGCTGGCGATGCTGGAGGAGGGCTTGTGCGACGTTATGGAAATGGTTGCCCAGCCTTTTGCTGAAATGATGGGTCAGATCGCTGTGGATTGTACGGAAAACAAGAGCGAGGAGCTGTATTGGTTTGGCTTTTTTATGGGTAAGTGGCTGTATTTTATTGACGCCTTTGCCGATATAGAAAAGGATGTAAAAAACAATAGCTATAACCCGTTCGTCAGGGTGTACAAGGATCTGCCTGTGGAGGAGATAATAAGCTCCGCAAGGGAAGATGCAGAGTTTTTGCTGGAAAATGCAATGACGGAAATTGGCAGACTGTACGACAGACTGGATATTAAAAGGAATAAGGAAATAATAGAGAATATACTCTTTGTGGGAATGCCCCAAAGAACAGCAGATGTGCTTGCCTGCAAAAAGGTGTCAAAGCCGAAAGGTGAGTATAAAATGCAAGAATAAAAGAAAAGGAATCGGAAACATTGAATCCATACGAAGTGCTTGGTGTGAGCCGAAACGCATCAGAAGAAGAAATCAAAAAGGCGTACAGAGCGTTGGTTAAGAAATACCATCCCGATCAGTACAAGGGTACAGATTACGAGGCAACGGCAAACGAAAAGTTGAAGCAGATCAACGAGGCGTACGACATAATCAAAAACGGCGGCAGTACCGCAAACAGCAGCTATTATAATCAGAATAACGCAGGCAATGGCAATGCTTACAATGCCTACAACGCATATAATGCCTACGGCAATAACGGCTATTATTCTCAGGGAGGCTATACTGCGGAACAATTCTTTCAGCAGGTGCGCCAGCTGTTGGCAAGCGGCAGATATATGGAGGCTGACCTTTTGCTGAGGACCACCAACATCAGAAGCGCAGAGTGGTATTTCCTCATGGGCAACGTGCAGTGGAGCAAGGGCTGGCAGCTGGAGGCTAAAAAGTATTATGCCCAGGCATGCAGGCTTGATCCTACAAATACGGAATACCAGACTGCCTACAACAGTGTGAATACCAACGCATACTCCACGGGCGGAGGATACAGAGATCCCAGATTCAGAAACGCAAGAAGCGATGATGATATCTGCAACTGCTGTTGTAAGCTGTGGGCGTTGGATACCCTTTGCGAATGTATGGGTGGGGACTGCATCCCGTGCCTGTAATCTATGATTGGAGAGTCTGATGAAAAAGGGCGTTTCCGATAACAAAAGATTGGCGTTTTGTTCAATGATGGCGGCGTTATGCGGAATTTTGGGCATTGCGGCAAATTATATCAGGTTCAACACGGCGTTTTTTCTGCTGGCGATGTCGCTGGTGATGTGCATTGTGACGCAAAGAGCAGGGGCGCTGTACTCAGCAATGACCTGCATCGCTGCGGGTGCGCTGGTAATGCTGGTGACGGGTAATTATATTCTGGCGGCGGAGTTCGTGCTGTTGTTTGGGTCGTACCCGGTGTTCAAGTACGTTATAGAAACCGGTATAATCAACGTCAAGGTGGAAAGAGTCGTCAAGTTTTTGTATTATGCGGTGGTGGCTGCGGTATGGATAACGTTGACGGAGCTTTTCTTTGGCGGTGCGGCTTTCTGGGGACAATGGTATGCGAAGCACCCTATGATGAAGATAGTGTGCTTTGTAGCAATGATCATCCTGGAAGCGGTATACGACGTGGTATTGACGTATTTGATATTTATTTTTAACAAAAGATTTAACGGAAGAATGTTCAGATGAAGATTGGAGCAACGGTTTCTGCGGCAAACGGATATACACAGGCGGTCAAGACTGCCATAAGCATAGGTGCGGATACGTTTCAGGCGTTTTCACGAAATCCCAGAGGTGGGGTTGCGGCAGAGCTGGATTTGGATGATATTGCAGAAGCAAAGCGATTGATGGCGGAGAATGGCGTGGGACCGATACTGATCCATGCGCCGTACACATTAAACATGGCGACGGCAAAAGAGGCGAGCCTGGAATTTGCAAGGGATTGCTTTCAGGACGATATGAAAAGGATGCTGATCCTGCCGTCGGAAATGTACGTATTCCATCCTGGCAGCAGAACAAAGCTTCCGTACGACGATGCGATTCGACAGATAGCCGAGGTGCTCAGGCTGGGAATGATAGAGGATAGCCCCGTGTGGGTGCTGCTGGAGACCATGTCGGGCAAGGGCTCGGAAATAGGCTCGCAGTTTGAGGAGCTGAGGGACATCCTTGACGCAGTTGGGGATTTTTACGGTAAAAAACGGCTGGGCGTGTGCCTTGACCTTTGCCATATGTACTGCGCAGGGTATGATATAGTAAACGATGCCGACGGCGTTTTTAACAAGCTTGACGATATAATAGGGTTTGACAGGGTAAAGGCTGTGCACTTGAATGACACCGCAAACCCGTTTGCCTCAAAAAGAGATCGCCATGCAAGGATAGGCGAGGGCTTTTTGGGCGTGGACGCAGTCAGACGGGTGATGAGGCACGAGAGGTTGAGGGGATTGCCCTTTTTCCTTGAAACTCCCCATCTTGATGTAAATGAATTTGCTGATGAGATAAAATTGGTCAGATAAACGGAAAATACCCCTTGACAAAACCTCAAAAAAGTAGTATAATATGCAGGCACTCTTGTGAGGGGGGCAAAATACACCAAGTGATAATGTGAAAAATGAAAATTAACACTTGACAAAATTGTGAGAATGTGATATAATATCACAGCTCGTGCAAAACGAACGGTATTACACAACGAGTTCACAAAAATAATTTCAAAAACCTTGAAAAAGGGGCTTGACAAATAATGAATTCTGTTGTATAATATATAAGCTTTCGACGAATGGCAAGTTCACAAGAAAGCGACATACCAAACCGAGTCAAAAAGTTTTTTGAAAAAACTTCAAAAAACCTCTTGACAAAAGTAAAAAGGTATGGTATAATATACAGGCTTTCGTCGCAAGACAGAAGCAATGGTACATTGAAAAAATAACAGCACAGCAAGTAAGGATAGAGGCAGATTAAACAAGTTAGTTATTTGAGAAATCAAATACTC